>CANRCH010000013.1 GCA_947629065.1 uncultured Aliarcobacter sp. | reverse complement strand
GATTTTTCCACAAGATGATGAAGAGTTTGAACAAGCAAAAATAAATTCAAGCGATTTTTTCATACAAATTTGTGGTGGAAGAAAATATTTTAATGAAAATCGTGGTGCTCCTATGATGTTTGTAAGACATCAACCATTTAAAATCACTCCAAAAGCTAGAGTTGTTTGGCTTGAGTGCTATATTCCTCTTTTACAAAAACTGGATATTGATGAAGATATTTTAAAATCGTTTTGGGACTATTTAGATATATTCTCAATATGGATGATCAACACTCAAGACGACTAGTCTTGAGATGTTTTATACAAAAATATCCACGAAACTAAAACAAAAGGGAAAGTTAAAGCTATAAGATTAAATATAAAAAATAGTTTTACTACAAAAACTGAACAAATTATTGCAAAACTTATAGTTAAAAAGCTTTTTTTATTATTTACATTATTTATTAAGGCAAGTGCCACTAAAACTGCATTATATCCATACAATCCAAGTGATATTTCATTATCTAAAAATCCAAAAATCTCAGCTATAAATATTGCCAAAAGTGATGCATAAAGTGTGTAAAAGAAATCTCTTTTTGAACTGAAGAATATTCCAATAGCAAATAAAATCCCACTTAAATAATAGTCTTGAAAAAATACTTGTGCAAAGTTTGTAAAAATTGCATCAAAAAAACTATATGAAAAAGTGCTTGTTTCAATATTTTCACTAGCACTTTCAAGCCCTAAAAAACCTTGAAAAAATAAAAATACCCAAACTGTTAAAATAAAAGGGAAAGTAAATGCTTTGAAACTTTTTATATTTTTTTTCATATATTCAAAAATTATTACAGACAAAAAACTAGCAAATATAAGTAAAACTATTGACCATAAAGTTAGTTTAAAAAATAGTATAAATGCAATTCCTACTAAACTTGCATTAAATCCATATAAACCATTTTCTATATCTTCACTACTATAATTTAATTTTTGTGCAAAATAGTTTGCAAAGAAAACAGCAACAAACATTGATATTGCCATAGAAATTGAGTTTATTAAAACTCCTAAAAAGAAAAATAGCCCAGATATTGGGCTATTTTGAAACATAACTTGCGAAAAACTTCTAAGATACATAAATTTTCTTATATTTATAGATTAAAAACCAAACTTTATTCCAATATTTGAAGTATTATACCTATATGAATATCCACTTCTACTCATTTTTGTAGTTTTTATACTACCTTCAATTGCCATATTATGATTTAATCTATACTCCAAAGCACCACCATATCCAAGACCTGTGTAAGTGTGGCTATCGTAAAACTGGGCACTTCCACTTCCAATAGCATAAGCTCTTAAATTATGTATAAACTCATACCCAACTCTTCCTTCAAGCTCCAAAGTTGTAACACTTTTACTGTTTACTTTTCCATAAGATGCACTTGTTCCAAAACCAAAAAGTATTCCACTATCAAAAGAGTACATTGTTGTTTGCCCAAGAGTAAATTGTGTATAACTATGACTATCTACTTTTCCAGCCGTTGCTCCAATATAAACATTTGTGTTACTAGCAAATATAGAACTTGAAAAAAGTGCTAAAAATAGTGTTGAAAAAATAATTTTTTTCATAAAATTCCTTTTAATAATTTTCTTTAGTATATTAAATATAGCCTTAATCTCCTTAACCTCTTTTATTGTACAATCCCTTTTTAAAAATTATTTAGGAAAAAATTTGAGTCCAAAAACCCTAGGAATATACCTTGCAATATTTTCAGCCATAGCTTATGGATTAAATCCACTTGGGGCACTTTTTTTATATGAAGAGAACTTAAATGTACTATCTGTTGTATTTTATAGATTTTTATTTGCTTCAATAATTCTAGCACTATTTCTACTATATAAAAAACAGAATTTTTTTGTAAGTTTTAAAGAACTTTTAATTTTAATTCTTTTAGGTGTATTGTTTGCTTTTTCTGCAATTACACTATATTCAAGCTTTTTATTTATGGATGCAGGACTTGCTAGTACCATATTATTTATATATCCAGTTATTGTTGCTATATTAATGGCTGTTTTTTATAAAGAAAAATCCACTTTTATAGAGATTTTTTCAATAGCACTTGCTTTTTTAGGAGTTATGCTTTTAGCAAGTAGTAAAGAAGCAAATATATCATATATTGGGATTTTATTGGTAGTATCTACATCTTTTTTATACTCAATTTACATAATCATAGTTAATCAATATGTAAAAACAACCGCACTAAAAACAACATTTTATTCAATGCTATTTTGTACTATTACAATATTTATAATCTCACTTTTCCAAGATTCTTACCATTTACAAGCATTAACAAACTTCAATATGTGGTTTTTTACCCTATTTTTAGCTCTTATCCCAACTGTTATTTCACTTCTTTTTTTAGTAAAAGCTATTCAATTAATTGGATCTACAAATGCTTCAATTTTAGGTGCACTTGAACCTTTGACAGCTGTATTTATAGGAGTTTTTGTATTTAATGAAAAGCTTACATTTATTTTAATTTGTGGAATAATTTTAATTATTTTTGCAGTGTTTTTAATTATTCTAAAAGATAGAATTTTTAAAATATTAAATAAAAAAAGTAAAGAACTATAAAAGCTCTTTACTTTGCTGGAATTAAAGTTTTTTCTTGTATCTCTTTTGCATTTTGTGTAGCTTCTGGCTCTTTTAAATATGTAAAAATAGCCCCAATTATTAGAAGTACAATAACTATTAATCTCACAGTGTTTCTTTTTTGTTTTGATTCATTTCCAACATAATCATCAATTTTTCTTAAACTTGGTTCTCCAGTATTTTGTGCCATATAAAACTCCTTAATATTTATTAAAAAATATATTCTAGCTAAAACTACTTGTTTTTAAGATATAAGCTCTTCCTTATCTTTGCTATATTTATACATAAGTTATCCTTTTTAAAAATATAAGTTTATTTTATCACAATTTTGATATACTTTTTTTCTATTTTGGATATTCAGGCTTAAGGTTTAAGCAACAAAGATATTTTCCAAATCTCTTCTTTGTACTTCTTATCCAATTTCTAAATATAAAGGAATTGAAATGAAAAAGTTGATTTTATCAATCTTTGCACTATTTTATTTTTCAAATGCAGACGATTTAAAACCATTTGAAAATCTAAAAGGTACTTTAAATATTGCTGGTGGAACTGCTCATATTGCTTCAGAAAAAGAGGCTATGAAAAATATTATGGAAAAATATCCAGATATTAATATGACAATAGCTGGTGGTGGAACTGGTGTTGGAATAAAGCAAGTAACTGAAGGGTTAGTTGATATTGCAAATGCTGGAAGAGCTCCTAAAAAAGATGAAATAGAAAGAGGAAACTTACAAGGTTTTATCTTTGCAATGGATGGAATTGCAGTAATTGTAAACAATAATTTAGATGCAAAAAATCTAACAACTGAGCAACTAGTAGATATTTTTACTGGAAAAGTAAAATCTTTTAGTGAGCTAGGATTAAATGGTGGAAAAATAAATCTTTATGTAAGAGATGCTTCAAGTGGAACTATGGAAGTATTTACAAGTGAAGGTATTAAAAAAGCACAACTCTCTCAAGATGCAAAAGTTGTAGCTTCAAATGCTGCTATGAAAACAGCTATTTTATCAGATAAAAATGGTATTGGATTTATCTCTTTTGGAACAGTTGATGATAGTGTAAAAGCTATTTGTATAGATGATAAATGTCCTAGTATTGAAACTATTTTAAGTGGAGATTATCATATTTCAAGAGGTTTATATATGGTTACAAAAGGTGAGCCAAAACCTTTGGCACAAGCTTTTATAAACTATATGAAAAGTGATAGTGGTGCAGCTATTACAAACAAATTAGGTTTAATTCCTTATCAAAAATAGTTTATGCACTTTTTATTTAATTTTGGGCTTGTTATATCTGTTTTTATAACAAGCTCTTTAATTCTTTTTATACTCTTGTTTTTGATATATTTTTCATTTCCACTAATAGTTTCTGGAAATTTTTTAGAGTTTTTTACTTTTAAATGGGACGAATTAAACGACTCTTATGGCTTACTTCCTATGATACTTGGAACAATTTATATAAGTGTTTTAGCAACACTTTTTGCTTTTATTATGAGTTTTTCATTTGCATCGGTTATGGCATTTTTTTTACCAAAAAATATCTCAAATATATTAAATAAATTTATACTATTTCTTTCAGGAGTTCCTACAGTTCTATATGCTTTTATTGCTATATTTTTGTTAGTTCCTTGGTTAAATGATATTTTAGATGGGAAAGGATTTAGTATTTTAACTGCATCTTTTGTGCTTAGTTTTGTGGCACTTCCAACTATTACTATAATTTTATTTAATACATTTATCTCATCTTCAAAAAAAACTATTTTAGCTGCAAAATCTTTAGGTGCAACAAAAGAGGATATTTTCTTCGACTTGGTTTTAAAAACTTCAAAAAAAGGGATTTTGAGTGCTTTAATATTTGGTTTTGCAAGAGCTGTTGGAGATACTATGATAGCTTTGATGATAGCTGGAAATACTCTAAAAATTCCTCACTCAATTTTAGATAGTGCAAGGACTTTAACAGCACATATTGCACTAATAAATGCAAGTGATTATGAATCAATAGCATTTAAAGCCATATTTATTTGTGGTTTATTACTATTTTTATTCTCATTTTTTTTAGTTGCTAGTTTAAAAATATTGAATAAAGAGAAAAACTATGAATAAAAAACTTTTAATTACCTTATTTTATGTTGTTGTTAGCTTTTCACTTATTATTTTAGCTATATTTTTTGTTTTTGTATTTTATAAAGGATTTAGTGCTTTTTCACTAAATATTATTTTTGATAATGTAAGTTTTATTGATGCCATTTTAGGAAACAAAAGAGTTTTTGATGGAATCTTTCCAGCAATAATTGGCTCTATTTTAGTATCCCTTTTAGCAGTTTTAATAGCTTTACCAATAGGTTTTTTAAGTGGTGTTTTTATATCTGTTTTTGCTTCACAAAGAGTAAAAAATACTCTTAGTTTCTCTTATGAGTTACTTGCCTTTACACCTTCAATAGTTGTTGGGCTTTTTGGTTTATCTATTACTATATTTTTACACAAATATTTCACTAATCTTTATACTTGTTTACTAATTTCAGCTTTAAGTTTGGCTATTTTGGTTATTCCATATATTGTAAAAATGAGTGAAAATGCAATATATCAAATCCCAAATAATATAAAATTAAGTGCTTTAAATCTTGGTGCTACAAAATACCAAAATCTATTTTTTGTGCAACTTCCATATATAAGCAAAGAGCTTTTAAGTGGGGTTATTTTATCTATTGGAAGAGCTATTGAAGATACAGCTGTTATTATGATGACAGGAGCAGTTGCAATGGCTGGTATTCCAAACTCAATTCTTGAAAAATATGAAGCAGTACCATTTTTTATATATTATATCTCATCAGCCTATCAAGATATAGATGAACTAAACAAGGGTTATGTAGCTGCTATGATACTACTTTTTAGTTCATTAACACTTTTTATACTAGCTTTTTTAATACAAAAAATAACTCTAAAAAGGAGAATAAAACTTGCGTAAAGAAAACAGTAAAACTATTTTAAAAATAGAAAATCTAAATCTCTCTTTCAATCAAAAGCAGATTTTAAAAGATTTTAATCTAAGTTTAGAACAAAACTCAATTTTAGCCATTTCAGGACCTTCTGGAATTGGTAAAAGTTCACTTCTTCTTGTTATAAATCAACTAATAAGAGAGTTTGACTCAGCTAAATTTTCAGGAGAAATAACTTTTTTTGATGAGAAAAAAAAGATAGATATTTTAAATATGCCAAACAAAGATTTACCATATTTAAGAAGAAAAATAGTTTATGTAAGCCAACATCCTGATATTTTGCCTTTTTCTATTTTTGAAAATATCTACTTTCCATTAAAACTTCAAAAAGTAAAAAAAGATATAGCAGAAAAGCAAATAATCGAAGCTTTAAAAAGAGTATTTTTATATGATGAAATAAAAGATAGATTAAATGATAGTGCTTATTTACTTTCAGGTGGACAACAACAAAGGCTAATTTTAGCAAGAGCTTTGGTTTTAAAGCCAAAGATTTTACTTCTTGATGAACCAACAGCTTCACTAAATGAAGAGTTAGCTTTAAAAATAGAAAACCTACTTCTTGAGTTGAAAAATGAGTGTTCTATTATTATGATTTCTCACTTTAAATCACAAATAATAAAACTTGCAGATTTTGTAATAAGTTTAGAATAATTTTAAATTTATTTGCTTTTATCCACTCTTTTGGCTAGAATGAAAACCTATACCACGAAATTACAATAAAAAAGGAGTAATTATTATGGGAGAAAATAGCGTCAGGTACAAGTACCAAACAATAGAGATAGAAAATGAAGATATTCATTTAAGAACACTAAAAGATACTCAACAATTTTATGACAAAAACAATGTTGCAGAAAACTTAGGAATTTCAAGTGCCACATGGCCTATTTTTGGAGTTCTTTGGCCATCGAGTGAAGTCTTGGCAAACTACTTATTTAACTACGATTTAGAAGATAAAAGAATTTTAGAAGTTGGTTGTGGAATTGGACTTACAAGCCTTGTTTTAAATAGATTAAATGCAAATATAACTGCAACTGATTATCACCCTGAAGCTGAAAAATTTTTAGATATAAATACAAAGCTAAATGAAGATGTAGATATACCATTTATAAGGGCTTCTTGGGAAGATGATTTTACAGAAGAGTTAGGAAAATTTGATTTAATTGTAGGGAGTGATTTACTTTATGAAAGAGATCATGTTGAACTTTTATCAAATTTTATAAATGCACACGCAACTCAAAACTGTAAAGTGATTTTAGTAAATCCAAATAGAGGTCATCAAGCAAAATTTAACAAAGAGATGGAAGATTTTGGTTTTTCATTAAACGCATTAGATGCAAAAGATTTTGATTTTACAAGTGAAGATTATAAAGGAAAGATTTTTAAATTTTCTAGGTAAAATTTAAAAAATAATCAAAAAAGAGTTAAAAGATTAATCTTTTAACTCAAAACTAGTTTTATACTCTTTATCTCTATAAATTATAGAAAAGTCCCATTTTCCAAGTTCTCTTCCTTCTATATATCTAAAATCATAAGCAGAACTGTCGCCTTTTGGAACAACAATATCTCTTGTTCTTGATACTTCACCATCAGGATTTACCCAGTTAATAACAATTTTTTGTTCATTTTCTAAATCTTGAATTATCTCAAATTTACAGATAATTGAGTTTTCATCTTCTAAGATTAAACAATCTACATTTGGATTAAACTCAAATTTTGCAGAGTTTTCAGCACTATTTACTTGCTCTTCATTTGCAAATAAAGATAGTACAAAAGCACAAAGTATTATAATTTTTTTCATCTTTTTTCCATTAATTTTTATATTTTCTTATATTATCAAAAAAGTGTGTATTAATTATAGATTTATATCAATCTAGTTTTCAACACTTTCCCAAATAGCATCTTCATCTAAAGTTGCCCTATTTTTCAATATTTCAAATGGTTTATACTCTTTTTTATACCCCATTGAATAGTGGTCTTTGATCCAGTATCCTAAATAAACATAAGGAATATCTAACTCTTTTGCTAGTTTTATTTGTGCTAAAATTGAAAACTTACCTAAAGATAAATCATAATAATCATGATCATAATAAGTATAAATTGCTGAAACAGCTTTTGGTAAAACATCAACCAAAGAAACAGCAACCAGCTTTTCATCTCTTACAAACAAAAATTCTTTTGCATAAAGCACATTTCCTTCTACATAAGATTTTATATAATCTTCACTTGAAATTGGTGAATATGGCCAAGATTTCTTATCATTCATAGTTTTGTGATACTTATTGTACAAATTTAAGTGTTCGTGCGTAACACTTGGTTTTCTAATAAATAGTTTTGTATCTCTGTTTTTATTTAAAACTCTTTTATCAGATTTTGAAAATTTATAATTTTTCACATCAATTCTCATTGATACACAAGCATTACAGTTTCTACATTCAGGCACAAAATTTACCTTCCCAAATCTTCTCCAACCTCGTTCTAACATTTTCTGGTATTGCGTGATTGAACAAAAATTAAGGTATCTATATCTTATATCTGAAACTCTATCTTCAAAATATGAACAAGTACGATTTTCTTCAAATACTTCAAAATCCTGATTTACAATATACATTTAGCTATTTATCTTCTCTTTTATCTCTTTTGCTAAACTTGAAACTTTTTTAATTTTTTCAATATTACTTAAACTATCATCTAATAGATGTTTTACAAAAGCACTTCCAACAATCACACCATCAACATTTTGTGCTTTCTCTTTACAAGTTTTTTCATCAACTCCAAAACCTAAATATATTGGAGTTTGTGTAAATTCTCTTATATCTTTTATAATTTGGCTTAAATCTTCACTTCTTCCACTTCCTGTAATTCCAGCATAAGCAACCATATAGATAAACTTTTGTGAATTTTCAACTAAGGCTTTGATTCTATCTTTTGGGCTTGTTGGTGCAACGAAAGCTATATTTACTTTGTTGTATTTTTTAAAAAGTTCATCATATTTTTGTGCCATTTCAAAAGGAAGATCAGGAATTATTGTTCCATTTACACCAAAATCATCCATTTTTTTTAAAATATTTTCCATTCCATGGTGATAAAATGGGTTTAAATATCCCATCCATAAAGTATCTATATCTTTTGCTATTTTTTGCGAAACATAAAATAAATCATCTAATTTAAAACCTTGTTTTAATGCTAGTAAGTTTGCCTTTTCAATAACAGGTCCATCTGCAACTGGATCAGAAAAAGGAACTCCAAGTTCAAGAGTATCAACTCCACTATCTTTTAAAGAGTACGCTAAATCTACTGTAAACTCTTTGTTTGGAAATGAAGTGGTAATATATGCAACTAATTTTTTCAAAATTTTTCCTAAAAAATAAATTGGATAGATTTTATCCAAAACCGAATTAAAATCTATTTTTGGCTATAATATTTTATATTTGAATTAAGGATTTTTAATATGAGTATAATAAAAAATAATTTTGAAAAGATGAATATTACTAAAATAAAAGAGGCTAAAAATAGATATAAATTAACAGTTATAACAGCCTATGATGCACTATTTTCTAATCTATTTAAAAATAGTGCTGATATGATTTTGGTTGGTGATAGTTTAAATATGAGTTTTGCTGGAGAAAATGATACTTTAAGTGCCACTTTAGATCAAATGATTTACCACACAAAAGCTGTTTGTAGTGGTGCAAAAGATGCTTTTGTGATTACAGATATGCCATTTGCGACTTATATAAACAAAGATGAGGCTTTAAAAAACTGTGCAAAAGTTTATCAAGAAACAAATGCAAGTGCCGTTAAAATAGAAGGTGGCGAAGATAAAGCAGAGATTATAAAACATTTAACTAGCAACTCAATTGCTGTTATGGCACATATTGGTTTGATGCCTCAATATGTAAGAAGTGAAGGTGGATATAAAGTAAGAGGAAGAACAAAAGAGGATGAAGAACAGCTAATAAAAGATGCACTTGCAGTTGAAAAAGCTGGAGCTTTTGCAATAGTTATTGAAGGTGTTATGAGTGATGTTGCAAAAAAAATATCACAAGCTGTAAAAATCCCAACTATTGGAATAGGTGCTGGGAAAGACACAGATGGGCAAGTTTTAGTTTGGTCTGATATGTTAGGCTTTTTTGAAGAGTTTAAACCAAAATTTGTAAGACACTATTTAGATGGTGCAAAACTAGTAAAAGATGCTGTAAATCAGTATAGAGATGATGTTCAAACACAAATTTTCCCAAGTATTGAAGAAGAATATTGATGCAAAGATTAGTTGAAGTTGAAACAGTTTCTTTTGAAGAAGAAAATAGCGAACAAAGCTTAAGACCCTCAAATTGGGATGATTATATAGGGCAAGAGAAAATCAAGAAAAACTTAAGAGTTTTTATTGATGCTTCTAAAAAAAGAGCAGAAGCACTTGATCACATTCTTTTTTATGGACCTCCAGGTCTAGGAAAAACAACACTTTCATATCTAATCTCAAACGAGATGAACTCAAATATCAAAGTAACAGCTGGTCCTATGATTGAAAAAAGTGGAGATTTAGCAGCAATTTTAACAAATCTTGAAGAGGGTGATATTTTATTTATTGATGAAATTCACCGTTTAAGTCCAGCAGTTGAAGAGATTCTATATCCAGCGATGGAAGATTATAGACTTGATATAATTATTGGTTCAGGACCTGCAGCTCAAACTGTAAAAATTGATTTGCCAAGATTTACACTAATTGGTGCAACAACAAGAGCTGGAATGCTTTCAAATCCACTTAGAGAGAGATTTGGAATGCACTTTAGAATGCAGTTTTATACACACGAAGAGTTAGCAAAAATTATTCAAAAAGCTTCAATAAAGCTAGGAATAGTTTGTGAAAATGATGCAGCTTTAGAGATGTCGCAAAGAAGCCGTGGAACTCCAAGGGTTGCTTTAAGACTTTTAAGAAGAGTTCGAGATTTTTCACAAGTTGCTGGGGATAAATCAATATTTTTAAAAACTTGTCAATATGCGCTTGATGAACTTGGAATTAATGAAAATGGTTTTGATGAGATGGATATAAATCTTTTAGAACTTCTTATTTCAAATAGGGGAAGACCTATGGGGCTATCTACAATAGCAGCAGCTTTAAGTGAAGATGAAGGCACAATTGAAGATGCAATAGAGCCATATTTACTAGCAAATGGCTACATAGAAAGAACAGCAAGAGGAAGAGTTGCTAGTATTAAATCTTATGAGATGTTTAGACTAACTCCACCAAAACAAGAAAACAAAGAGGGAAGTCTATTTTGAAAACTCCATATTTTTTAATAGCAATAGTTTTAATCTTACTATTTTTTATGGTAGAACTTTTTAATCCATTTTTAAAAGCTATTATTGTTTCAATTTTACTTACAATTTCTACAGTATCTTTAAATATTAAAATGCAAAAATATTTTAAATATAGAGTGGTTTCAAGTAGTGTTTTAACCACTCTTATGGCTGCTTTATTTTTCTTACCTATTTTATATTGCATTTTATCTTTTGTAAGTTTTTTTAATAAAGTTGATCAACAACTTTTAATTTCTAACTTAGATAATTTTAAAGAAATTCTACACTCTTTAGCAAAAGATTTTGCCTTTTTAGATGATTTTTTTAAGAAAATTATCTCATCTATAGATGTTGGAAAATCAGTTCAACAACTTTTTTCTATTAGTACATTTTTAGGTAAAAACTCTGCAAAATTTATGATAGATATGGTTATGATTTTAATATTTTTCTTCTTTTTTACTCTATATTCAAAAGAGATTGCAAACTTTCTAAAAGTTTTACTTCCAATAAAAAATGAAGAAGCAGATGCTATGTTTTACCAATCATCAAGCGTTATGACTGTTGTTTTTTATTCTATTTTAGTAACTGCAATTTTACAAGGATTTTTGTTTGGGGCTTTCCTTAGTTTTTTTGGATATGATGGATTACTATTTGGAGTTTTATATGGATTTGCATCTTTAATTCCTGTTATTGGTGGAATTATTATGTGGTTACCTGTATCACTTTATGAAGCAAGTACAGGATCTATTTCAAATGCAATTTTCATTGCAGTTTATACAATAATTGTAATTTCAATAATTGCAGATACATTTATAAAACCAGCAATTATAAATTATATAAATAAGAAAGTGATAAAGACTCCTACAAATATTAGTTCACTTTTAATCTTTTTTGCAATTGTTGCAGGGCTTGGAAGTTTTGGTTTTTGGGGAATGATTATTGGACCTGCACTTGTAAGTCTATTTTTAACAACTCTTATTTTACTAAAAAAATATAGCCAAGATAACACTATTTTAGATAAGAAAAAGACAAAACAGATAGAAAAAGAGTAAGTATTAAAAAGTACTTACCTCTTTCTAAAATTAAGACTTTTTAGTAAATCTTGCTTTGTTATTAAAGCATTTTTATTTATATCTGCTATTGTTCTAGCAACTTTTAAAATCTTATTTATACTTCTAAAAGATAGTGAATAGTTCACTCTTGCCTTTTCTAAAATATCTTCACACTCACTATCTAAAATACAATATTTTTTAATCTCTTCATCACTTAGTTTTCCATTTAACTCATTTTGCCCTCTGTTTTTTTGCCTTATAAATGCATCAATTACACTTTTGTGAAGTTCAGCTGAACTTACAATATTTTTATTATCTTTAAAACTATCATTCATAACTAAATATAAATCAATCCTATCTAAAAATGGCTCACTAAGTCTATTTTTATATCTTTTAATCTCTAATTCATTGCATCTGCACTCTTTTACACTTGATAGCAGATTTCCACAAGGACAAGGATTAAGTGCAGCTACAAAGATAAATTTTGTGCTATATAAAACCTTACTATTTACTCTTGAGATTAATATTTTATTATCTTCAAGTGGTTCTCTTAAAGCCTCTAAAATAGCACTTGGAAAATGTGGAAGTTCATCAAAAAATAGTATTCCATTATTGCTAAGTGCTACTTCTCCCATTTTTGCATTTGAACTTCCTCCACCAAAAATTGATGATTTTGTACTTGAGTGATGAGGACTTCGAAAAGCACGAATTGGTGAAAAATCTACATCTTTAAAATCAAGTGCTTGAAGTTTTGCTTTTTCTAAAATTTCTTCAAGGCTCATGGGTGTTAAAATATATTGTAATCTTTTTGCAATCATAGATTTTCCACACCCAGGACTTCCTTCCATTAATAAATTATGATTTCCAGCAGCACTAATAAGTGCTGCAAATTTAGCCATATCTTGTCCTAAAACATCTTTGAAATCATCTTTATAATCTTTTGTAAAATAGTATTTTTCATCATTAATCTCTATAAATTCATACTCTTCTTGCTCTTTTTTATATAGAAATTCATCTTTATTTTCAGCTTGTAAAAACTCTATAGCTTCATTTAAACTATTTACTACAAATATATCAATATTTGGAATATTACAAAGCTTCTTTGCACTTTGTTTGCAAACAACAACTTGCTTTAACTCATTTTGTTTTACAAGCGATAATACAATTGGAAAAATCAAACTTGTATCTTTTATCTCTCCATTTAAAGCTAACTCACCAAAAAAGAAGAAATCATCAAACTTTATCTTTTTATTTTCAAATAGTGCAACTTGCAAAGCAATTGCTAAATCAAAGTGCGTTCCTTTTTTTGATAATTCACTAGGAGATAGATTTATAGTGATTTTTAGTGGTGGAAATTTAAAATCATTTGTAAGAAGTGCTGATTTTATTCTATCCTTACTTTCAGTGATATTTGTACTAACCATTCCAACTATTGTAAAACTTGGCATCCCTCTTGTAAATGTGGCTTCAACATCTATTAAAGTAGCTTCAATACTATCAAGACTTGCAGATTTTATTATTTTCATATAAACTCTTTTAAATAATTTATTATATTATAATATATTGCTTATAATAGTTTGTTTAGTAAGTTTTGATATAATTATTAAAATATTATTTTAGGAATTTTTATATATGCAAGAACTTATGAATTGTCCAGATTGTAAAACAGAAATATACTCAAGAATGGGAACAATTTGCCCAAACTGTGGATTTACTGTTGGTTATTTTAATGGAACAACAAGAAGAAGAAAATATGGAAGATTTTTTGCTTTAAGTGTGTTTGCTCCATTTTTCTCTTTTATTACTATACTTTTTTCTCAACAAAACAAATATCTATTTTTATTTGCAATAGCTTTGTATTTTTATTTAGCAATAAAATCATGTCCAATATTTTTTAAAGATATATTTGTAAGTAAGTTTGAAAAGATGTTTTTTTGGTTGGTTTGGCTGTTTTTAAACCTATTTTTACTAGTTTTAGTTATAAATATTTTATATAAAGGAGTCTAAAAGAGAACTATTTTTTCTCTTTTAGCTTTCTCTTCCACTCTTTTTCAAATTTTTGTCTTTTTGTGAAAGATAGATTTTCAATAAATACATGACCTTCGAGATGTTCCATCTCATGTTGCCAAGCAACAGATAAAAAACCTTCACACTCCATAACTTGTTTTTCACCAAATCTATTTAGGTATTCAACTCTAATATGATTTGCTCTTTTAATATCTTCAAAATATCCAGGAACACTCAAACAACCCTCTTGGTAAACCTGTTCACCATCTTTATGAGTAATTATTGGATTAATAGCCTCTATTAAATCCTCTTTTGCTTGAATATCTTCTTCATTTGGAAGATTTATTAAAAGTATATTTAAAGGAACTGCAACTTGAATTGCTGCAAGTCCAACTCCTCTTGCTTCAATCATAGTTTCATACATATCATCAAGTAAAGTATGAAGTTCACTATCAAACTTCTCTACATCACTTGATTTAGTTCTAAGTAGTTTATTTGGGTATGTAATAATCTCTCTAATCATTTTTTATTCTTTATTATTTGTGTTTTGCAATCACTTCATCAATAAGACCATATTTAGCGGCTTCATCTGCACTCATAAAATTATCTCTATCTGTATCTTTTTCAATTGTTGCAAAATCTTGCCCTGTTTGCTCTGCTAAAATAGAGTTTAAAGTATCTTTTAATCTTTGAATCTCTTTAGCTTGAATTTGAATATCAGTAGCTTGTCCTCTAGCTCCTCCTAAAGGTTGGTGAATCATAATTCTAGAGTTTGGAAGAGAGTATCTCTTACCTTTTGCTCCTGAACTTAATAAAAATGCACCCATAGAAGCAGCTTGTCCAATACAAATAGTACAAACATCAGGTTTAATATAGTTCATAGTATCAAAAATAGACATACCACTAGTTACAACTCCACCTGGAGAGTTTATATATAAATAGATATCTTTATCAGGATCTTCAGCTTCAAGGAAAAGTAGCTGTGCAACAACAGTTGAAGCAACAGCATCATTTATCTCACCACTTAGCATAATAATTCTATCTTTTAGAAGTCTTGAATAAATATCATAACTTCTCTCTCCTCGACCAGTTTTCTCTACTACGTATGGTATATAACTCATTTTTTATCCTAAAATTATTTTGCTTTTTCGTCAAATAGTTTTGAAGTAACTTTCTCTTCAATCATAGACATTTTAATTGCTGGTAAATATCCTGCTTCTTGATATTGTTTTAATACATCTTGAGGATTTTGTCCCATTTGTAATGCTTCAAAGTATAAAACTTGAGTAACTTCTTGATCACTTACTTCTACATTTTCAGCTTTTGCTAAAGCATCGATTATAAATGTTGCTTTTACAGAATTTTCAGCATCTACTCTTAACTCATTTCTAATCTCTTCAACTTTAGAAGCGTTATCTTTTAATTCATTTAACTCTTCTTCTTTCATTGCTCTAATTCTATTGTTTAGTGCAAAATTAATCTCTTGCTCAACAACAGTTTTTGGTAAAGCAAAGTTGATTTTTTCTACTAAAGTTTCTAAGAATGCAGGTTTTACTTCATCTCTATAATATGTAGCTTTTTCTTGACCTGACATTTGCTCTTTTAATCTATCTCTTAAAGTATCTAAAGTTACATCTTTTTCATTTGGTAACAATTTTTGTGCAAACTCATCATTTAATTCAGGTGCTGCTTTTTCTTGAATTTCGTGTAGAGTTACTTTAAACAGAGCATCTTTTCCTGCTAAATCTTTTGCTTGGTACTCTTCAGGGAATTTAACTGTAATATCTTTTTCTTCTTCATATTTCATTCCAACAACTTGCTCTTCAAAACCTGGAATAAATGAACCTGAACCAATTTGTAGTGGATATTTTTCAGCTTTTCCACCTTCAAATGCTACACCATCAACAAAACCTTCAAAATCAATTACTGCAAAATCACCATCTTTTACAGCTCTTTTTCTTGCAATTTTTTGTAAAGGTGCTGATTCTTTAGCTATTTCAGTTAATCTTTCATCAATTTTTTCAATAGCAACTTCAATAGCTTTTACTTCAGGAACTAAAGATTTATAATCACCTAAATCAATTGTTGGTTTGATTGCAATTGAGATTTCTGTATCAATATTTCCATCTTCTTTAACATCAAATTTTGTAACACTTGGCTCACCAATTAAATCTTCAAATTTAACATCTAAAGATTTTAAAGAGTCATCAATAACTTTTCTAATTGCCTCACCTCTAGCATCTTCTAATAGTTTACTACCAAATCTTTGTTTTACAACTGCAACAGGAACTTTTCCTTTTCTAAAACCTTGAACATTCATTGTTTTAGCTGCTTGTTTCGCAACTGTATCTAAATTTTTTTCTATTTGCTCTTTTGTTAATGTTGCACTAATTTCAATATTTGCTGCATCAACTTTATTTGCCTTAAATTCCATGTAAATTTACTCCAAATTTTAATTTTAGAAAATATTTTATCTAAAAAATACTAAGGGTTTTCTTTAGTTGTTTGTAAGATGAAAATCAAAAGATTAATAATCTTTTGATTTTCTCATTTGTAGTAGCTCTTTTTGAACTGAAATATTTATATTTTCATTTGCTTCAAAATTTAAGCTGTAGTTTCTTCCATCATAATCAACAGAGTTTAAAATAATTTTTAAAGCTTCAAGTCTTGCTAGATGCTTGTCATCACTTCTAATTATATGCCAAGGTGCAGATCTTGAAGTTGTTCGTCTAAGCATCTCATATTTTTTCTCAGAAAATTCATCCCATAAATCTTGTGCTTGCATATCAACTTCTGAGAATTTCCAGTGTCTTAATGGATCATTTATTCTTCTATCAAATCTTCTTTTTTGCTCTTCTTTAGAAACAGAGAAATATAGTTTAACTAAAATCATTCCTTGTCTTACTAAATCTTGCTCAAAATTAACTATATCTTCCATAAAAATTTCATACTCTTCTTGTGTACAAAATCCAAATACAGGCTCAACCATAGCTCTATTGTACCAAGATCTATCAAATAATACAGCCTCTCCTCCTGTTGGGAAATGCTCTATATATCTTTGTAAAAACCACTGGTTTTTTTGTACATCTGAAGGTTTTCCAAGTGCTACAACTCTATAGTGCTTGTTATTCATATATCTTGTAATTCGTCTAATAGCTCCACCTTTTCCTGAAGCATCTCTTCCTTCAAACAAAATAATAATTCTTTTATTCTCTTTTTCTAGCCAATCTTGAAGTTTTATTAACTCAATTTGATAAGGTTTTAACTCTTGTAAATCGTAGATTTTTTGAATTCCCTCTTCTAAAATATCTGGATCTAATTTTTTATAATCTTTTAAAATAGATTTCAAATATACATTTTCATCTTCTAATGTTTTTAATTTATTTTCTATTGATGGAATTTTTTCTTTTTTTACATCTTGTTTTTTTTGAGTTTCTTTAGTTTGTTCTAGTATTGGTGCCGTGTTTGAGATTTGTTCTCTAAAATCTTCAATTAAATTAATAGCTTTTTGTAAAGTTAAACCATCTCTTTTTGTATATCCTAAAACTTTAACATATCTTTTTTTATCATACTGAAATCTAGCTACATATTTTTTACCAAAAGTAGGATGCTCCTCTTTTGATAAATATAAGCCATTTTGTTTGGTTAGTTCAAAATCTGTTAATCTCATAATTGACCATCTATTCTTGAAGTATGGTGTTTTTCTTCCATATTTTGTATCTCTTGAGAACCTGATATAATAAACTTTGGATCAATTTCAAATAGTTTATTATCTTTAAATTTACCAGCATAATTTATGCTATTTAAAATATGTTTTATACAATTTAATCTAGCTTTCTTTTTATTATCACTTCTTACTATTGTCCAAGGAGAAATATCATTATGCGACGCCATAAGCATAGAAAATTTTGCAACTGTATATTTATCCCATACTTTTTGTGCTTCTTTATCTATTGGAGATAGTTTATACTGTTTTAATGGGTCATTCTCCCTTTTTTTAAATCTTTTTTCTTGTTCTTTTTTTGAAACTGAGAAATAAAATTTAAATAAAATAATTCCAGACTTAACTAACATCTCTTCAAACTCTGGAACATCTTTTAAAAATTGCATATGTTGTTCTTTTGTACAAAACCCCATAACAGGCTCAACTCCAGCTCTGTTGTACCAAGATCTATCAAATAGTACTATTTCACCTGCACTTGGAAGATGTTTTGTATATCTTTGGAAATACCATTGTGTTTTTTCTTCTTCATTTGGTTTTTCTAAAGCAACAATCTTTGCACCTCTTGGATTCAGATGTTCTGTAATTCTTTGAATAGTTCCACCTTTTCCAGCTGCATCTCTTCCTTCAAAAATCATCAATATTTTTAAACCTTTCTCTTTTACATAGTTTTGTAGTTTCAAAAGTTCAATTTGAAGTAAAGTTAGCTCTTTTTGGTACTCTACTGTATCTTTTTTTACCCAAACTTGAACTTTTTTCTCACCATCTATAACAGCTTCTTTTAACTCTTTTCTTTTTCTCTTTTTATCAACACCGTGCTGAATATTCTCTTCTGTGTCTATTACATCTTTGTCTTCAAAAGCATGTTTTACTAAACTTCTATCGTGCCCCATTTTATCTCCTAATTTTTACGAAAGTCTAATTTGGTAATCATTATACCCAAAATCTCTAATATTTTTATAATTTCCATCATAAGTTTTTATTATAATTGAAGGTAATTTAATCCCGTTAAATGTTGTTGTTTTTACCATTGTATAATGAATCATATCTTCTAAAATAATTTTATCTCCTACTTTTAATGGTTCATCAAAAGAGTAATCTCCTATTATATCACCTGATAAACAAGTATTTCCACCAAGTCTATATGTATATTTTTTCTCATTTGCTTCTCCTGCACCTCTAATTGCTGCACGATAAGGCATTGCAAGAGTATCAGGCATATGTGCTTCTGCACTAGTATCTAAAATTGCTAAATTCATACCATTTGTAAATGTATCAAGTACGGTTGCCATTAAGAAACCTGTTTGCCAACCAATAGCCTCACCTGGTTCTAAATATACTTCAAGATGTGGATACCTAGATTTAAATGCTTTTAAAAGTTTTATTAAACCCTTTACATCATAATCAGCTCTTGTAATATGATGTCCTCCACCAAAATTTATCCACTTTAATTTTGAAAAATATTGACTAAAATTCTCTTCAAATTTTGCCAATGCACC
>CANRCH010000012.1 GCA_947629065.1 uncultured Aliarcobacter sp. | reverse complement strand
AGGGGGAGTCGAACCCCCACAGATTGCTCCATACGCACCTCAAGCGTACGTGTCTACCAATTCCACCATATCTGCATATTTTGTCACCTCAAGATAGCGTGTCTACCGTTCCACCACAGCCGCATTAATAAAAAAGAAAAGAAAAAAGGTCAAGAAGAAAACTTCTTGACCTTTTAAAATTATTAAATCTGTTGCGTAGAAATTACCCTAAAAATGGGTTTGCATATAATGCAATCATAGCAATAACAAGTGCATAAATAACTTGTGCTTCGATCATCGCTAATGCAATGAACATTGTTGTCATTAATTTTCCACCTAGACCTGGGTTTCTAGCAGTTCCAGCAATTGTAGCAGCTGCAGTATTACCCATACCAATAGCTCCACCAAGAGCAGCAAGTCCTAGACCTATACCAGCAGCAACAACAGAGTATGCTTGAATCATTGATTGTCCATCATTTGCAAATGCAAAACCAGCAAATGCTAACATTAAAAGAACGATTTTTTTCATTCTAAAATCCTTTATAAAATATATCTCAAAGTCCGTTCGGCTTGCGTATCCCTACTTATCACTTTGACGGCTAAAATTATAGAAAAAAATTTCTAAAACTTTGCTTTAACTTTAATTAAAATTTATTAACCATTTTTTGTTATAATCGAAAAATTTATTTTTCAAAGGTTCTTTATGAAAAAATTTCTTATATCTATTTTAATACTAATTATTATACTTATTTCACTAATTTTTGGGCTTTTCTTTACAAAATATGGAAACAATTTAATAGCTTCATATATTGAAAATAAAGTAAATAGTGAACAAGAAAATGTAAAACTAAAAGTAAATAATCTAGATTTGAGTTTCAAAACTTTAGATTTTAATGCAAGTATTGATGAACACTCTTTTATAGATATTAATGGAAACTTTGAGATATTTAAGAAAAGAGTAGATCTTAAATATGATATAAAAATTGAAGATTTATCATATATTAAAAATTTAATAAACTATGATTTAAAAGGATTTTTCACAACAAATGGTACTTTTGTTGGAGATGAAAAAAATGCAACTATAAATGGAGTTTCAAACTTTGCAAAAGCAGATACAAACTACAAAATAGATTTAAAAGATTTCAATATTGATTCAGTAAATATTGATTCAAAAGGCATAAATATTGAAGAATTCTTAACTTTATTAAATAAACCAATTTACTCAAAAGGAATTTTAGATTTAAATGCAAATTTAATAAATATAAAATCAAACAGTATTGATGGAGATTTTATAGCAAATATTTCAAAAGCAACCCTAAACAAAGATGTAATTAATAAAGAGTTTAATCAAACTCTTACTTCAAATCCAACTTATAATGCAAATATAAAGAGTGATTTTTCAAATAGTATCGCAAATTTAAATCTTGACCTTTTTAGTTCACTTGGAGATTTAAAACTATTTAACACAAAACTAAATTTAAAAGATGAAAAACTAATATCAAACTATATTTTAGATATAAAAAGCCTTGAAAAATTAGAGAGTTTTATTGGTAAAAAATTAAAAGGTGAATTTGTAGCAAGTGGAAAAATTGATGCTTCTAAAAATGAGATAAAAATAGATGGAGCAAGTGATATTTTAGGAAGTTCTACTACATTTAACTCTACAATTCTTGATAATTCTCTTAAATCTTTAAATATTCAAGCAAAAGATGCAAAATTAGAAACTCTTTTAAAAATTCTTGATGAACCTGTTTATGCTGTTGGAAATTATGATATAAATGCAAATTTAAAAAATTTAAACCTAGATTTTAAAAATATAAAACTAATAAATGAAGTAATAAACACTGTTTTCAATCAAGAATTAAAAGAAAATATTATTTTAAATGCATTTGTAAACTCAAAATTAGAAGAAACAGGTGCAATTTCAAACATAGATATAGATTCAAATATCGCAAAATTAAATATAAAAAATCTTGATTTTAACTATAAAGAGAAAACTTTAGATGGAAATTATATATTTAACTCTTCAAATTTAGAAAAACTAAAGGATTTTACAAAAGCTACTTTAAAAGGAGATATTGAGATTTTAGGAAATATAAAAGGAAGCGTTGAAAATCTTGGTATTGATGGGAAATCAAAAGTTGTAGGAGGAGATTTGGATTTTATATTTAAAAATTCAAACCTAAATGCAACTTTAAAAAATGCAAATATGAAAAAAGCCCTATATATGCTAAATCAAAAAGAGAATTTCGATTCAAATATAGATTTAAATCTTGACTACAATACTCAAACAAAAAAAGGTTCTTTAAATGGTGAATTTTTAAATGGGCATTTTATAGCAAATGATTTTACAAAAGCTATTTTACAATTTACTAAACTTGATTTAACAAAAGAGATTTATGAAAAATCTATTTTTACAAGTAAAATTGATAATAAAATTTTAAATGCAAACCTAAGTATGAATAGTAAAAATAGTAATCTTGAAAGCCAAAATGCAATTTTAGATTTTGAAAAAAATAGTATTGATGCACTAATAAATGCAAAAATAAAAAAAGACAACTTCACAGCAAAACTAAGTGGTGATATGAAAAATCCAAAAGTAAGCGTTGATTTAAAAGATTTAATAGAAAAAAATATTGATAAAATAGAGGAAAAACTTAATAAAGTTCTAGGAAAAGAGAAAGATAATAAAGATACAAAAGAGTTGTTAAAAAACCTTAAAAAGCTTTTCTAGTTTTATCAATATTAAGTTTATCTTGATAATTATTATCATTTTAAGTAAAAATAAAGTTTTTTTTTGTTTTAATACCAACTATTTATAAAAAAAGGACTTTAAATATGAACTTTTCAAAGAAGATTTTATTAGGGCTTTCTCTAACAGCAGCTTTAGCACTTCATTCAAACGCAAACAATATAGCCACAACAAATGAGGCTAGTTTTATTGAAAGTTACGCAAATATAGCTTTAGATAACTATACACAAACTTTAAATGACGCAAAACTACTAGAAAAAGCAATAAATGATTTTGTAGCAAATCCCACACAAGCTGGACTTGATAATGCAAAAAAAGCTTGGTTAAATGCAAGAGAATCTTATGGAAGCAGTGAGATTTTTAGACTTTCAAATGGTCCAATTGACGCAGAAGATTCTTGGATTGAAGAAGCTTATGGTGCACTTGAAGGACAAATAAATGCTTGGCCACTTGATGAAAATATGATTGATTATACAATTGATGCAGAAGGAAAACTAACAAGTGGAAATATTATTGATACTATTGGAAAGTTTAATCCAGGTGGAGAAGATGCAACAGAAGTTGATGTTACAGAAATCACTGTTGAAGCATTAACACAGCTAAATGAAAATGGTGGTGAAGCAAATGTAAGCACAGGTTATCATGCAATTGAGTTCTTACTTTGGGGACAAGATCAAGATTATGAAAACTTCCTTGAAGACAAGGTTACAAATGGTGCAATAACAGCAGGACAGAGACCTCTTACAGATTTCACAAGTGATAAAAATAAAGATAGAAGATTACAATACCTAAAAGTAGTTACTCAAAAATTGGTTCAAGATCTAGAAACTGTTACAAGTGCTTGGGAAAAAAATCAAAAAGATAATGCAGGGCTTTATAGGGCTGCACTTTTAGGAAAAGCAAATAAAGATATAAATATAGATGAGAAAACTGCCTTAAAACAAATAATTGCTGGAATGGGTGTTTTTATAAAATCTGAACTTGCAAACGAAAGAATTGCTGTTGCTGTTTTAACTCCAAGTGAAGAGGATGAACACTCTTGTTTTTCTGATAATACTCACAGAGATTTAGTAAAAAACTATGAAGGTTTTAAAAATATTTTAACTTCTACATATAATGGCAAAAAATATGGTCACGCCTTAATTGATACACTTGATTCTAAAGAGAAGAAAAAAGTTTTAGCTTTAATGAGTTCAATTGAAGAAAAAATTGAAAAAGTTGATCATGTTGCAAAAACAGAAGCACACTTTGATTATCAAATAAGACCTGAACATCCTATGTCAAAAGTTCTAGTTAGGCTAAAAAATGAGCTTAGAAAACTAGGAGATGAGATGGTAACTATTGCAAAAGCAAACAATATTGACTTAAGCAAAGATGATGTTACTGATCCTGATGAAAACAGAGATTATGAAAAGTAAATACTTTTTTAAAAAGAGTCTTTTAATATCGAGCCTTGTTGCAATCTCTTGCACAGGGCTTTTTGCTTTTACTTCAAATAAAGCAGATTCAAAACTACTTTTAAATCCAATTTCAAATCTAGAAGATGAAGATAAGTTTTTTTTAGGAAGAAGTTTTTTTACAATTCCTTGGGTAAAAGCACCAAGTATAACAGCTGCAAGAGATGGTTTAGGACCACTTTTTAATGCAAACTCTTGTATCTCTTGCCACCCAAATAATGTAAAAGGAAAACTATTTTCTAAAGAAAACAGCACAAATAGAAGCTTACTTGCAAGAATTTCTGTTCCAAAAAATCAAAGTAAAAAACACCAAGATATATTTTATAAAAAAGGTTTTATTCCAGAAAAAACCTATGGTGAACAACTAGCAATTAATGGAATTTTTGGAGTTCCTTTTGAAGGAAATATAAAGCTAGAGTTTGAAGAAAAAATTGTAGAGTTTAGTGATGGTGAAAAAGTGATTTTACAAAAACCAAAATACTCTTTAGAAAATTTAAACTATGGAGAAATGGAAGAAGATGTAATAATCTCTTATAGATTAGCACAAAGTTTAAATGGTATAGGTTTAATATCTTTAATTTTGGATGAAGAGATTTTAAAAAATGTAGATGAAGATGATAAAAACCAAGATGGAATCAGTGGAAAAGCAAACTTTGTTTACTCTGCCTTATCACAAAAATATGAGCTTGGAAGATATACACACAAAGCTAGTGTTACAAATCTAAAAGAGCAAGTTGCATTTGCAGCTTCAAATGATATAGGACTTACAACAACAATCGAACCTGAAAAAAAATGTACAAAATATCAAAAAGAGTGTCTTGATGCACCAAAACCAAAAGATAGTATAGATTTACCAGATTTTAGACTTGATGCGATTACATACTATTTAAAAAACCTAAAAACTTACAGTGCCAATAAAGATACAAAAGAGTATAAAGAGGGATTTCCTATTTTTGAAGATTTAAGCTGTAACAAGTGTCATATAAGCAGTTTTAAGACAAAATTAGGCTTTGAAATCTCACCTTATTCTGATTTTTTGCTTCACGATATGGGCGAAGATTTAGCTGATAATAGAGTTGAGTTTAGTGCACAAGGAAATGAGTGGAGAACTGCCCCACTTTGGGGAAATAAAATCAACAAACTAACAAACAAAGATGAAGCTAGATTTTTACATGATGGAAGAGCTAAAACTCTAGAAGAAGCTATTTTATGGCACGGTGGAGAAGCACAAAAAAGCAAAGATGCATTTTTAAATTTAGAGAAATCAAAAAGAGATAAATTAATTAAATTTTTAGAGGAGTTATAGTGAAAAAACTAATGTTTTTATTTTTATTTGTTTGTGTAAATCTATTTGCACAAGAAAGAATTTTATTGGATATTGTGAAAAATGTTTCATTAAATCAAACACAAAAAACTATAAATAGTGCAAAAGCACTACAAAATGAGTTTAATGACAAAAATTTCACACTTTTTTTACAAGATTGGAAAAAAACTGAAGCTGTTTATTTAGCTGGGTCTATTGATGAAGATTATTTAGATACACCAAGATATATTGATGTTTTTAATAATTTAAATGAGGATTTAAACGCACAAATGCAAAGAGTAATTGATTCAAATAGTGAAATAAAAAATGCACTATTTAAGAATTCATTTAAAACTATAAATGCTTTGGAGTATGTTTACTACAATAACAAAGATTTAAGCCAAAGAGAAGTTGATATTGCAAAAGAGATTTTAAACTCTATTATCTCAAATTTAGAGGATATGAAAGAGGTTTATAGCAGTTTTGAAGAGTCAAATAAAGATGAGATTGAAGAGAATGCACTTGTTATAAATGCTGTAATTGCAAGCTCTTATAGATTAAAAGAGTGGAGAATTGGAAATCCAGCAGGTCTTTCAGCAAAATACAAAAATAACCCAAACAACTCAAGAGCTGAGTATCTTACTAGCCAAAACTCTTTTAATGCAATTTATGCAATTTTAGAAGCGATGCAAGATATAATCACTAAAAAAGAGTTTAAAAACCTATACACTTTGGCAACAAATGATAGTCAAAAAAAGGATTTAAATTTAGCAAACTCTTTAATAGAAGAGATGAAAACAGAGTTGGTAAATCTAGGAAAAGATGACTTTTCAAAGGCACAAAATCTATTTGAAAAAGCTTCACAACTACACGACCTTTTTTATGCAACTATTATTCAAAAACTAGGACTTATTCCTACAATTTTAGATGCTGATGGGGATTAAAAATTGGAACTTTTTGCACTTGAATATCTAATAAACCCTAGTAAAAGAGTTTTTTATCTATATATTATTAGTTCAATAATTCTGGCAATTGTTTATTACTATTTTTCAAAAAAAAGCCATAGATTGATATTATCATCAAAACTATGGCTTCATCCTAGTGCAAAACTTGATTATTACTACTTTTTTTTATCATATTTTGTAAATATTTTTCTACTTATTCCACTAATAATTAGTGCAAATAAGATTGCAATTTTTACAAATAAATTTTTGTACAGTAATTTTGGATTTATAGAAAATATAAATCTATCTTTTTCTACAATAGCTATTTTGTACTCTTTAGCTGTTTTTTCTTTTAGCGATTTTACAAGATATTGGCTTCATAGGTTTTTGCATACAGTTCCATTTCTGTGGGAATTTCACAAGATTCATCATAGTGCAAAAGTTCTAACACCAATAACTTTTTATAGAGTTCATTTTGTTGAAAATATACTTTTTGCACTTAGATATTCACTTAGTGTTGGATTCATTACAGGTATTTTTATATATCTTTTTGGTGCAAAAGTTAGTCTAAATATGGTTTTAGGTGTAAATATTTTTATATTTATATTCTCTATTTTTGGTTCAAACTTAAGACACTCTCATGTACCTTTTGCATATTTTTCTTTTATAGAAAAGTGGCTTTTATCTCCAAAACAGCATCAAATTCATCACGACAAAAAACATTTCAATAAAAACTATGGTGGATATATTGCTATTTGGGATAGAGTTTTTGGAACACTAGCCCTTTCAAAAGATGTAAAAGTTTTAAAATTTGGTCTTAGAAAAAATCAGATGAATGAGTATATATCTATAAAAGATTTATATACAAGACCTTTTATAAATTTAATCAAAAAAGGAGGATATTTTGAAAAAATTAAGCTTTATTCTAGCAAAAATGCTACTAATCTCAACTCTTAGTGCAGATGATTTAACTAAAGAAGAGTTAGGAAAAACTCTGTTTTTTGATGTAAATCTATCAAAAAATAGAACTCAAAGCTGTGCAACCTGTCATAATCCACAAGCTGGTTTTATAGATGATAGAGACAATGGTGTAGGAAAAATGGCATCTCTTGGAGATGATTTGAAATCTTTAGGAGATAGACAAGCACCAACCGCATCTTATGCAAAATTCTCTCCAAAGTTTCATTTTGATGAGAAGAAAGGTTTCTATAAAGGTGGACAATTTTGGGATGGAAGAGCTAGTACTTTGGAAGAACAAGCAGGTGGTCCACCACTAAATCCTATTGAAATGGGAATGAAAGATGAAACAGAGGTTGTAAATAGATTAAAAGAGAACTCTTTTTATGTAGAAAGCTTCAAAAAGCTTTTTGGCGATGATATATTTAAAGATGATTTAGAAGCTTATGAAGCTATGACAATTGCTATTGGAAGCTATGAAAAAACTGATGAGTTTTCTCCTTTTGATTCAAAATATGATAAATATTTAAGAGGTGAATATGATTTAACTCCACTTGAAGATTTAGGAATGTCACTATTTTTTTCAAACAACAACAACTCATGTGCCACTTGTCATGTATTAAAAGGTGAAGACCAAGAGGGTGAAACTTTTACAAACTATGAGTTTCATAATATTGGAGTTCCTATAAATCACGATTTGCGAGAAAAAAATGGTGTAAAAGAAAAAGATTTAGGTCTTTTAGCAAATGAATCAATAAAAGATGAAAAAAACAAAAATGAACAAATAGGAAAATATAAAACTCCAACTTTAAGAAATGTGGCTGTAACAGCACCCTATATGCACAATGGAGTCTTTAAAGATTTAAGAACAGTTGTAGAGTTTTATGACAAATACAACAATAAAGATAGAACCATAAATCCTGAAACAAATCTTCCTTGGGATGAACCTGAATACAAAAGTACAATCTCTTTAAAAGAGTTAAAAGCAAACGCACAAAATGATAGAAAAGTAGATGCTTTGGTTGCCTTTATGAAACTACTAACAGATGAAAAGTATGAGTATTTATTAGAAGAAGAATAGAAGAGGATTAAGCTTTTAAGCTTTACTCTTCTTCTTTTTTACTTCTACAGCTTGTGCTGTAAAGCTTGATAAACTCTCTTTTTTCTTTCCTAAAATTATTAGTAGTATCGAACCAATAATTGCAGCACTAATAGAACTTGCAAAAATTCCAATCTTAACAGCACTTGTAATTGATTCATCTGTAAATGCTAGATGTGAGATGAATATTGACATTGTAAACCCTATTCCAGCCAAGAATCCAACTGCAATAATCTCTGCCCAAGTTACACTTGCTGGTTTTACAGATATTTTTAAAACAGTTGAAAGATATGTAAACAGGAAAATTCCAACTGGTTTTCCAATAACTAATCCCAAAGCAACTCCAAGAACTATAAATTTATGCTCAACTACGCTTGAAAAATCTACAACAACACCTGCGTTTGCAAAAGCAAAAAGTGGCATAATTATAAAGGCACTAAAATTGTGAAGTGCGTGTTCTAGTTTTTCTAAAGGAGGAGTAGTCTCTTCTTCATAATCTTTCTTTTTCTTCTTTTTTATTGGCTCTTTTAACGGAATTGTAAATGCAAGCATAACACCTGCAATTGTAGAGTGAACTCCTGAACTATGAACAAAAATCCATAAAAACACACCTAAAACTATATATGGGATTAATTTTCTTACTCCAAAATAGTTTAACAAAATTAAAAGTGCATAAGTAATTGCACTATATAAAAAGTAGATATAGTGAAGCTCTGTTGTATAAAATATAGCCACAACAACAATAGCTCCAAGGTCATCAACCACAGCTAAAGTTACTAAAAATAGCTTAATACTCATACTTACTCTATTTCCTAAAAGCAGAATAATTCCAAGTGCAAAAGCAATATCAGTTGCCATTGGAACTCCAAAACCGCTAGGATATTCACTATTTAAGCTTAAGTATACTAAAGCTGGAACTACCATTCCACCAAAAGCTGCAATTATAGGAAATGATGCTTTTTTAACGCTGGAAAGTTCACCAACAAGCATATCACGCTTTATTTCAAGTCCAACAACAAGGAAAAATAGTGCCATTAAAACATCATTTACCCAGTGAAGCATACTCATTGAAAATATATGAGTACCAAAATTTATTGATAAATCTGTAGCAAAAAACTCAAAATACTCTTTTGAATAACTTGAATTTGCTAAAATTACAGCTAAAACTGTAACACCAAAAAGTAAAAATCCACTAATTGTTCCAATATTAATGAATTTTTTTATAAATTTATATTGTCTTCTAATTTTTACAAATTGTTGAAGTTGGCTTTTGGTAAAAAAACTATTACTCATCTTTATTACAATCCTTACAAACACCTTTTAAAATGATATTATCTATTTTATAATTTTTAAGGCTAAATTTTGGGTTTTCTTCAATACACTCAATTGTATAACAATCTGAACAGATAAAATGTGAATGCTTATCTCTTTTTAGTTCAAAATATCTTTTTTTATCGTTTGATTCAAAAGAGTCAATAATATCCTCTTCTTCAAAAATCGCTATATTTCTATAAAATGTTGCTTTGTCCATAAGTAAAAACTCTTTTACATCTTCATAAGAAAGTGGTTTTTTCGAGTTTGATAAAAGTTCTAATATAGCTTTTCTTGCAGTTGTTAGTTTTATTTTTTCTAAATTTAGTACATTGTCCATTTCTAATCTTATCTAAATTTCTTTTAAACTAAGTTGCATTAAAGCCTAAAAAGTCTAAAATCTCAAAAAATTTTGCAACCGAGTTGCACAAAAGGAAAATAATATATGAAAAAAATAGTTTTACTAACTCTATTTATAAGTTCACTTCTATTTGCACAAAAAGAGCAAATAAGTGTAAATATTCTACCTCAAAAATATTTTGTAGAAAAAATCGTACAAGATAAGTTTGAAATAAATGTTATGGTAAATCCAGGTAGCTCTCCACACAATTTTGAGCCAAAACCTTCACAAATGAAATCTTTAGCAAAATCAAAAATATATTTTATCTCTGGAGATAATAGCGAATTAGCGTGGATTGATAGATTTAAACAAAATGCAAAAGATACGCTATTTGTAGATAGTGTTAAAGATATTGTAAAAATTCCAATGACAGAACATCATCACCATGATGAAGATGCACATCACGACCACGATGCACACGACCATGAACATGATGAAGACTCACTAGATCCTCATACTTGGTTAGATCCAATAAATGTAAAAACTATTGCAAAAAATATTTATGAAGCTGTTATTTTAGTTGATGAAAAAAACAGAGATTTTTATGAAAATAATTATAATAAGTTTTTAATAGAGCTTGATAATTTAGATTTAGAATTAAAAAATATTTTAGAACCTTATAAAAATAGAGCTTTTATGGTATTTCATCCATCTTGGGGATATTTTGCAGCTAGATACAATTTAAATCAAATTGCAGTTGAAAGTCAAGGAAAAGAGCCAAAACCAAATGAACTTGTAAATTTAATAAATGAAGCAAAAATGCACGATATAAAAGTAGTTTTTACTTCGCCACAATTTTCAAAAAAAGCAGCAACTGTAATATCAGAAAATATAAAAGGAAACGTTGAAGTAATTGATCCACTTAGTATTGATTGGGAAAATAATTTAATAAATACAGCAAAATTAATAGAGAAAAGTTATAAATAATATTTTATTTTGTAGCTATGTATTAAGTAGTTTTAAACTGAATTCAGTTTAAACTACTTTTGACAATCTTCACAAAGACCGTATAATTGCATTGAGTGACCAGTTATTTTAAACTTATTCGCTTTTGCAACTTTCTCTTGTCTTTTTTCAATCTCATCATCTATAAACTCAATTATTTTTGAACAATCTGTACAAATTAAATGATCGTGATGTGATTTTGCATTGCTTTCATATTTTTTACCATCTGTCCCAAAATTTATTGATGCAATTAATTCAACCTCTTCAAGGAAGCTTAACGCTCTATAAACTGTAGCAATTCCTACATTTGTTTCAGGAAACTCCTCTTTTATCTTATTATAAATCTCTTCAGCAGTTAAATGATCATCAGCTTGAAGTAAAATACTAAGAACAATCTCTCTTTGTTCTGTATATTTCAAACCTTTTTGTTTAACTATTCTTTTAAGCTCTTCTATAAAATCTTCTTCTTTTATACTCATAAAACACCTCAATATTTTTAAAACCATTTAGTATATCTAAAGTTTTAATAAAATTCAAATTTTTATTACTTTAGTTTATTGACTTAGCTTAAGTATATTTTATTAAAGTTACATTACAATTATCATTATCATTATAAAGGAGTACTTTATGTACTTAAGCGATTTAAATATTAATCAAAAAGCAGAAATATATGAAATTAATTGTGATGACATTCTAAAAAATAGGTTTTACTCATTTGGAATTACAAATGGAACAAAAGTTGAATTAACAGCAAAATCTTTAGCTAAAAAAACTTTAGAGATAAAAATTAATAACTATAAAGTAGCTCTAAGATCAAGTGAGGCTGCAAATATAAGAGTCAAATATGCAAGTTAAAACAATTAAAATTGCTCTTGTAGGTCAGCCTAATGTTGGAAAATCAATGCTTATTAACTCTATTTCCAACTCAAAACTAAAAGTTGGAAATTTTTCAGGAGTTACGGTTGAAAAAAAAGAGGTAAGCTTTTCATATAAAAACTATAAAATAGATATAGTTGATTTACCTGGAAGCTACTCACTTGTAAACTACTCAATTGAAGAAAGAGTTGTAAGCAACTTTTTGAAAAACTCTTCATACGATATCATTTTAAATGTAGTTGATTCTACAAATCTGCAAAGAAACCTACTTTTGACAAGTGAACTTTTAAATCTAAATAAAAAGATGATTGTTGCTCTTAATATGGATGATGAAGCAAAAAAAGAGGGAATTTTTATAGATGAAAAAAAGCTTGAAAAAATTTTAGGAACTCCTTGTATAAAAACAAGTGCTGCAAAAAAAACTGGAATAAATAATCTTTTAGAATCTATTATAACTCTTTATGAATCAAACGAAACTCCCAAAAGATTTTTTATAAAAACAGATTCAAAAGATGAGATTTTAAACAATAGATTTGCTTTTGTAAACAGCACTATAAATGAGGTTTTAACTATAAAACCCATAAAAGAAAAGACTATTACAGAAAAAATAGACTCAATTTTAATGCACAAATATTTAGGACTTCCTATATTTTTATTTTTTATGTGGGCAATTTTTCAACTAACATTTACTTTTGGTGATGTTTTAATTGCATATCTTGAAGATTTGTTTGCATTTTTTGGAACTAGCTTAAAAGATATTTTTGGAGAAAATGCCTTTACTTCACTTTTAGCAGATGGAATTATTGCTGGAGTTGGTGCTGTTATTATGTTTTTACCAAATATTGTGATTTTATTTTTAGGAATTGCACTTCTTGAAACAACTGGTTATATGAGTAGAGTTGCGTTTTTACTTGATGGAATTTTATTTAAATTTGGGCTTCACGGAAAATCATTTATTCCACTAGTAACTGGTTTTGGATGTAGTGTTCCTGCATATATGTCTGCAAGAACTTTAAAAAATGAAAAAGATAGACTGCTTACACTTTTTATAATTGGATTTATGTCTTGTGGTGCAAAATTACCAATTTATGTACTTTTTGTAAGTGCATTTTTTAGTGAAGAAAATGCTGGAAATGTGCTATTTTTAATCTATATTAGTGGTGCAATTTTAGGTTTAATTGCTGCAAAAGCTTTAAAATATTTTGTATTTAAAAATAGTAGTGAACCATTTGTAATGGAGATGCCAAAATATAGATTTCCATCTTTTAAACTAATTTTTACAACTGTTTTAAATCAAGCAAAAATGTATCTAAAAAAAGCGGGAACTTATATTCTTGCAGCTTCAGTTTTGATTTGGTTTATGAGTAACTATCCAAAAGATTATATTATTGAAGAGAGTTTTAATCAAAAAATAGAACTAGCAATTAGTGAAGATGAAAAAAGTGAATTAGCAAATGAGCTTAGTTTATATCACCTAGAGAACTCATTTTTAGGTCAATTAGGAAAAATAAGTGAACCTCTTTTTGCTCCTTTAGGATTTGATTGGAGAATGTCAGTTGCACTTGAAACTGGACTTGCAGCAAAAGAGATAGTGATTTCTACCTTAGCAATTTTATATGGTTTGGGTGAAGATAATGATGAAAACTCTCAAACTTTAATTGAAAAAATCCAAAGCCAAATTCCACTGGCATCTGCACTAGCATTTATAGCTTTTGTTATAATTTATCTTCCTTGCCTAGCTGCAAGTGCTGTGTTTACAAGAGAAGCTGGTGGAATTAAATATTTTGTTTATCTATTTTTATTTACAACAATTAGTGCTTGGATAGTGTCATTTATAGTTTATAATATTGCAAAGCTCTTTTTGATATAATCTATACTTAAATATACAAAAAGGGTTTAAATGCAAGTTATTATTGGTATTGCAATTTTTATTGTTTTACTTACGGTTATTATTTATAAAGTGAATGAAAGATTTGAAAAAAGGGAGTTTTTTGTACTTATTTCTTTGATTATTATTTCTACAATAGCGTTTTTGTTTTATGAGTACAAAAAGGAGAATTTTCTTCCAAACTTATTTATAGAAAAGTATGAAAAGACTTATAATCAAAAGATACTATCTTTGGATTTTGAACTATTAAATAACAAAGTTGTATCAAGTAAAGATGAGTTTATTTATAAATTCATCTACACTATAAACAAAGACAACAGCGAATATTTATGTAGTTTAAATGGCGTAAAAATCAATAAAATAAAGTCTGAATATATATTTATAGATTTTGAAAATTTAAAAGAAGAGTGTCATAAAAATTGAAAAAAGCAACAAAAGAAGATATAGAAATAATAAAACAAGCATTTATTGAAAACTATTCAAATGCTGAAACTGAACTAAGCTATAGAAATGATTATGAACTTTTAATAGCTATTATTTTATCAGCTCAATGCACAGATAAAAGAGTAAATATAATTACACCTGCACTTTTTGAAAAGTATCCAGATGTTTTTAGCTTAAGTATTGCAACTTTGGATGATGTAAAAGCCTTGATTAACTCTTGCTCATTTTTTAATAATAAAGCAAAAAATATTATAAAAATGGCTCAAAGTGTGGTTGAAAACTACGATGGACAAATTCCACACGATGAAAAAGAGTTGATAAAACTAGCAGGTGTTGGAAATAAAACAGCAAATGTTTTTATGATTGAGTTTAAACAAGCAAATCTTATGGCTGTTGATACACATGTTTTTAGAGTTTCTCATAGACTGGGACTTAGCTATGAAAAATCTGTTGAAAAAACTGAAGCTGATTTAGTAAAAAAACTAAGAGGCGATGATTTGCATATTTTTCATCAAGCTATGGTTTTGTTTGGAAGATATATTTGTAAAGCTGTAAAACCTGAGTGCGATAAGTGCTATTTTCCGCAAGTTTGCAAAACTAAGCAGAGTTTTAAACCTGCTTAAGTTTTATAAATTCTTTAAAACTTCTTCAATATTTTCTAAATCTATTTGCTCTTTTTTTAGATGGTTATTTGCATACTTCAAATATATTTTTTCTTCTACAAATAGTTTGAAAACATCTTCATCTATATGTCTATCTTTTACAAAATAGCTCATAATTTTCAAGACTTCACTTAATTTTTTTGTATCTTTATATGGTCTATCATTTGCACTTAAAGCTTCAAAAATATCAGCAACTGCCATCATTCTTGAAGTTAAGCTCATCTCATTTTTTGTTAGTTTTCTTGGATATCCAGTTCCTATTAAGGTTTCATGATGATTTCCTGCAAACTCTGTAACTTTTGATAGATTTTTAGGAAAAGGAAGGCTCTCTAGCATTTTAATTGTTGCTGTTATATGCTCATTTATTTTAAATCTCTCCTCTTTATTTATAGTTCCTTTTTCTATGCAAAGATTATAAATTTCACCAAAATTATATAAATTATTGGGAACTTCCATTTTAAAGCCAAATTTTTCAAACTCTGCAAAATCAAAAAACTCTCTTTTTACAATATGATTTATTTTGTCATCTAAAAGATACTCTTGATTTGAAATTGGTTTTATATATCTTTTTTTCTCCTCATTCGAAAGACCTAAAGAGTCATCAAAATATCTAGTCCACTCTTTCTTTGCTATATTTTGGATTTTATCTTTTGCATCATTACTTAGAAATTCACTTCCAATATTACACTGTGCAATAAAAGCAAACTCATTTTGAAGCTTGTTTAACTCTATTTGTAAATCTTTTTCAAGAATTATTTTATCTTCATTTTTTACTAAATTTTCCAAAGCTTTTATCTTTAAATCTCTATAAATAACTTCAAATCTAGTTCTAATTTCGTGAATTCTATTATATATAGTTTCAAGTTTTACAGATTTATCCATAACATATTCAGGTGTTGTAATTTTTCCACAATCGTGAAGTTTTGCAGCAACTTCAATTTGTCTTATCTCCTCTTTAGTAAGATTTCTAAACTCTTTAAAAACCTCATCTTGCGATTTACTAGCAGCTTCTACAATCAAATTCATAATAATAGGAATTTTATGACAGTGACCTCCTGTATATGGGCTTTTATCATCAATTGCTTTTGAAATCATACTTATAAAACCATCTACAAATCTATCTTGATTTTCTTTATACTCTTTTATGCTTTTTGACATAATATAAAGTGATTTAGATAAAGATTTTAACTCTTTCAGTCTTGTGTTTACAATCTGTACATTATCATAATCTTTATTTATTATTTTTTCATTTTCAATGATTAGCTGTGAGATTGGTTTTATTAAAAGATTAATTAAATACAAGACAAATGGTAAAATAATAATAAAAAATATAGCCGTAGCAATAAGACCTAAAACAACTTTATCTTGAAACTCTTTATATGCTTCATTTTTAGGAGTTAATAATATTAATTCTTGTTCTAATCCTATATTTGTAGTTAAATTATTTGTAGTAATAAAATAATCTTCATTATCCAATTTTACACTAGATGATTTATTATCTATTTCTTTATATATTTCAGCAATTTTTCTAACATGAGTCAAATTATTAGTTGCGACAATTTTTCTATCATTCTTGTTTATTAAAAAAAGATGTGAATTATTTATATTTATTTGTTCATCAAAAAATGAACTTAAAGTACTTAATGCAATATCAATCCCTAAAACAATATTATCATCTATTTTTTTTGCATAAGTTATACCTAATGATTTAATATTATCAAAAAGATATGGTGCTGTTTTTATGATTTTATCATTTTTTATTGCTAGATTATACCAAGGTCTATTTATAGGCTCAAAATTATTATTTTCTATTTTTTCACTTCTTAATAGATTAAATCTATCATCTAAATACTCTTCAATCTTAACTCTTTTTCCATCTTTTTCAATAATTTTTATTACAAGCCAAGCTTCATTTTCTTTTTTTATTATCTTACTTTCTACACCACTATCTATATTTAAATTAATAACTTCAAAAAAATTTCCATTTCTATAACCATAATATAGTGCCAAAGTAAATGGGTTATTTGCCATAAAAATAGCCATTTTTTCTGTGCTTGGATGTAGCTCACCCTCTTTAATATCTACTTTTTCTTCTCGAAAAAGTTCTATTAAATTAATACCATTTTTTACTCTTTCTTCGTTTATCTCAAGTCTTGTAGATATATTTTCAGATATCTTTTCTATTATAGTTTTTGTTGATTCTTCAATAATTTTTTGTGAAAAATAATATTGTGTTAAAAGAGTCAAAGAGAGGAATAATAAAACAGTAATTGAGAAAATAACAAAAATTGCTTGTTTTATACTTATTTTAAAACTATTCACCATATATTCTCCCCATTATTTAATTTTAAATCATATACATTATATCAAAAAAATAATTTTACATATCCTTATATTTTGCAATTTCATCTCTAAGTCTTATTGCCTCTTCAAAGTTTAAATCACTAGCTGCTTTTTTCATCTGTTTATTTAATTCAAGTAGAATTTTCTTTCTTTCACCTGCTGGCATCTTTTCAAGTCGCTGCTTTTTTAGTGCAACTGTATCATACTCTTCAAGTTTTAGGTTTTGGTCTAGTTTTCTAGTTGTAGTTTTTGGAGTGATATTGTGTTCTATATTATATTTTTCTTGTATTTCTCTTCTTCTGTTTGTCTCATCTATTGCAAACTGCATAGAAGCTGTGATTTTTTTTGCAAATAAAATCACTCTTCCATTTTCATTTCTTGCTGCTCTTCCAATAGTTTGTATTAGTGAAGTTTTACTTCTTAAAAACCCCTCTTTATCAGCATCAAGTATTGCCACCAAAGAAGTTTCTGGAATATCAAGCCCTTCTCTAAGCAGGTTTATTCCTATTAATACATCAAAAGTTCCAAGTCGCAGTTCTCTTATAATTTGATTTCTTTCAATTGCATCTATTTCAGAGTGCATATATTTTACTTTTATTCCTAAATCTGCATAATAAGTTGCTAGTTCTTCTGCCATTTTTTTTGTTAAAACTGTAACTAATACTCTTTGATTAAGTGCTACAACTTTTTTTATCTCATCGTGAAGTTTTTCTACTTGATATTCACTATCTATAATATCAATTATAGGGTCAAGTAGCCCAGTAGGACGGATTATCTGCTCTGCTACAACGGAGCTTAATTCTAGTTCTAGCTCATTTGGAGTTGCACTTACAAAAACATAATTTGGGGCTTTCTTTATAAACTCATCAAACATTAAAGGTCTATTATCAAGTGCAGATGGAAGTCTAAACCCATAATCCACCAAAACCTCTTTTCTACTTCTATCGGCTGCATGCATTCCTCTAAATTGGCTTAAAGATACATGCGATTCATCAACAACAAGTAGAAAATCTTTTTCCATTTGTGCAAAATAATCAAGCAAAGAGTAAGGAGTCTCGCCTGGTTTTAAACCTGTTAAATGTCTTGCATAGTTTTCAATTCCCTTACACATTCCAGTTGCTTCAATCATCTCTAAATCAAACTCAACTCTTTGTTTTAGCCTTTGATACTCTACTAATCTCTCCTCTTTTTGATAATAATCTAATCTTTCATCAAGCTCCTCTTCTATTTGTTTAACAGCCCTTGCAAGATTATCTTGTGTTACAACAAAGGGATTTACAGAGTAAATAATCACTTCATTTAGCTCTTTTATCTTTTCGTTTGTTAAGTATTCGTGCTTTGTGATACTTTCAACCTCATCACCAAAAAACTCAACTCTTATAAACTCATCTTCATAATAAGCAGGGAAAATATCTATTACATCACCATTTACTCTAAAATCAGACCTATCAAAAAAACTATCATTTCTTTTATAACCCATTTCGATTAGTTTTAATAAAAACTCTCTTTGTGAATACTCAAAACCAACTTCTATTCTTTGCACCATTGCTTGATATTCACTTGGATTTCCCAAACCATAGTTTGCAGAAACAGAAGCGATTACAATAACATCATCAAAAGATAAAAGTGATGCTGTTGTACTAAGTCTTAATCTTTCTAACTCTTCATTTATTGAACTATCTTTTTCTATAAATAAATCAGATCTTGGAATATAGGCTTCTGGTTGGTAGTAGTCGTAGTAAGAGATGAAATACTCCACATGATTGTTTGGGAAAAACTGTTTAAACTCACTGTATAGTTGAGCTGCCAAAGTTTTGTTGTGAGTCATTATAAGTGTTGGTTTTTGCACCTTTTCAATCACTTTTGCGATAGTATAAGTTTTTCCACTCCCAGTTACTCCTAAAAGTGTGTTGTATTGGTTTTTTTCTTCAAT
>CANRCH010000011.1 GCA_947629065.1 uncultured Aliarcobacter sp. | reverse complement strand
ATAATTTTATAAATATTTCTACAAATAGCCTAAAATCTTGCTTTTACTAAGCTACTCTTGATAAATATAAAATCCAAATTGGTTAATAATATCTATTTTGTACTGGAAAAAAATGGAAGTATTTGAAAAAATAAACTATTTTATAGAAGAGTCAAATATGACTAAAAAAGAGTTTGTAGATAGAGTTTTAGAGTTAGAACCAAGATTAAAAGAGCAAGACTTTTTTGAGTTTGATGTGGAGTTTGCGACAAATAATAATATAAAACAATCAAAAGAGGTAAGAGAGATTTTAAATCTACTTCAATATCTACCAGCAAAAGCTATAAATGATTTGAAAAATAGATTATATGAGTATAAGATATTGTATGAGAAGAAATTTTAAAAGGCAAAAAGCCTTTTAAAATTATTATTTTTTACCAGATACGATACTATATGTATCATTTGCAATCACATACTCTTCTTGAGTTGGAATTACAAAAATTCTAGCAGGTGATGCGTTTGTAGATATATCTCTTGCACTGCTTGATCTTGTGTTATTTTTAACAGGATCTATTACAAGTCCCATTGCATCAAGCCCAGCACAAACTTTTTCTCTAATTAATGCAGCATTTTCACCAATACCACCTGTAAAGCAAAGTGCATCAATCCCGTTTAGTGCAGCAACATAAGATCCAACATAAGTTTTGATTTTATATGCAACCATATCAACAGCTAATCTACATCTATCATCACCATTTTCCATACCTTCAAGAACTTCTCTTAAGTCTGAAGATTTTCCAGAAATACCTAAAATTCCTGATTTTTTATTCATCATATCTAAAGCTTCATCAATAGATATATCTTCTTGTTTCATCATATATTGTAAAGCACCAGCTCCAACATCTCCACATCTAGTTCCCATCATAAGACCTTGAATTGGAGTTAATCCCATAGATGTATCAATACATTTCCCATCAAAAACAGCACTAATAGATGAACCATTTCCTAAGTGACAAACAATAATTCTTGAGTTTCTTTTTTTCTCAAGCATTCCTCTTGCTTCATTTGAAACAAAATAGTGGCTTGTTCCGTGGAAACCATATTTTCTAATTCCGTGTTTTACATATTGATCATAAGGAAGTGCATACATATAAGCATAATCAGGCATTGTTTGGTGGAATGCTGTATCAAATACACCAACATTTGGTTTACCTGGCATTAGTTTTTGACAAATTTCAATTCCAAGAATATTTGCAGGATTATGTAAAGGTGCAAGAGGGCTTAATCTTTTCATAGTTTCAATAACATCAGGCGTAATTAAAACTGAACTTGCAAACTCTTCTCCTCCGTGAACAGTTCTGTGCCCAATAGCTTCAATATCATTTACTGAATCAATAACTTTTCCCTCACCACTTGTAAGTGTAGTTAAAACAGCTTCAATAGCCTCTGTGTGAGTTGGCATTGGAATATTTAGTTTTAAAACTTTTCCATCACCATATTCGTGTTTTAACATACCATCAATACCGATTCTTTCACAAATACCACTTGCAAAAACTTTTTTAATAACGGGGTTCATTAATTGATATTTAACAGATGAACTTCCTGCATTTAATACGAAAACTAACATTTTATTATCCTTTTACTTTTGAAATTTATTATTTAATTTGTGTTGCTGTAATTGCAACTAAGTTTGCAATATCTTCAATACTACAACCTCTTGAAAGGTCATTTACAGGTTTTGCTAAACCTTGAACTATTGGTCCGTGAGCTTCAGCGTTTGCAAATCTTTGAACTAATTTATACCCAATATTTCCAGATTGTAAATCAGGGAATACTAAAATATTAGCTTTTCCAGCTACTTTTGAGTTTGGTGCTTTTTTAGCTCCAACAGACTCAACAATAGCAGCATCTGCTTGAAGTTCACCATCAAATGCGAAATCTACATTTCTAGAAGTTAAAATATCACAAGCTTTTGTAACTTTATCAACAAGTGGATGTGCTGCACTTCCTTTTGTTGAGAAACTAAGCATTGCAACTCTTGGCTCTAGTCCTACTACACTAGCTGCCGTTGCTGCTGTTGCACTTGCAATATCTGCTAATTGCTCACTATTTGGCTCTGGAATTACTGCACAATCTGCAAATAATATAAGTCCGTTATCACCAAATTTACCATCAGCTGTTTCCATAATAAATGCAGAAGAAACTGTATTTATTCCAGGTGCCGTTTTGATTACTTGAATAGCTGCTTTTAAAACATCAGCTGTTGGAGAGTTAGAACCAGCAACTAAACCATCTGCATCTCCTAGTCTTACCATCATACAACCAAAAAATCTTGGTTCATTTAACATTAAATTAGTTGCTTCTTCTCTTGAAAGATTTTTGCTTTTTCTAAGTTCAACTAACTCATCAATATATTTTTCAATATTGTCAAATTTTTTTGGATCTACAATTGTTGCACCACTTATATTTGCACCACATTTTGCTGCATCTGCTTTGATATTATCTTCATTTCCAATTAAAATAATATTTGCTGTTTTATCACTTAAAACTTGTTCAGTAGCTTTTAAAACTCTCTCATCTTCAGATTCTGGAAGAACAATTGTTCGTATCTTTTGTTTTGCTTTTTCCTTGATATTATCAATTAAACCCATGTCGTAAATTTTCCTTTCAAATTTTAAACTTTCAGCAAGGATTATAATTAACAACCATAGCAACAAAATAGCAAGAGATAGTGATAAAAAAAGGGTATTTATTATAAAAATAGCTTATTTAATGAATATATATAAGAATAATATAGCTAAATGCAATTTTTTATAGCTATTTTATTTTAAAAATAGCTATAAAATAAATTATGTACATTTTTTGTATATATTGTACAATTTCTGAAAAGATTTATTTTAGTAACAGTTTACTATTTTCTTACAATTTTATCTGTATCTGTTGCAATAACAAGCTCTTCATTTGTAGGAATTACATATATTTTTGTTTTAGAGTTTTTAGTGCTTATCTCATGGTTCCCTTTTGCTCTTGTAGAGTTTTTAGTTTTATCTATTTCAATTCCCATAAACTCTAAACCTTCACAAACTTTTTCTCTAATTAAATCAGAGTTTTCTCCAATTCCAGCAGTAAAACAAATAGCATCAACGCCGTGCATAAGCCCTGCATAAGAACATAGATATTTTTTGATTCTATCACATAGCATTGTTATTGCTATTTGTGATCTTTTATCTCCATCATTTGAAGCTTTTATAACTTCTCTTAAATCTGAACTAACTCCTGAAACTCCTAAAATTCCAGATTTTTTATTTAAATAATCTAAAATTTGAGTATGGCTTAAACCTTTTTTCTCCATTAAATATGGAATAACACCTGCATCTATATCTCCACTTCTAGTACCCATTACAAGCCCTTCAAGTGGTGTTAATCCCATAGATGTAGCAATTGATTGTCCATCTTTAACAGCACAAACAGATGAACCATTTCCTAAGTGACAAACAATAACTCTTGAATCTTTTTTATCTCCTAAAAGTTTAATAGCTTCTTGTGAAACATAGTAGTGGCTTGTTCCGTGAAATCCATATTTTCTTAAGTGATGCTCTGTGTAGTCTGCATAAGGAACTGCGTATAAGAAGTTTTCCATTGGCATTGTTTGGTGAAATGCTGTATCAAAAGTTACAACATTTGGAACTTTTGGCATTAGTTCTTTACAAATTTTTACACCCATAATATTTGCAGGGTTATGAAGTGGTGCAAGTGGAATCAAATCTTCAATTTTTTTGATAACTTCATCATTTACTAAAACAGACTCTTTGAAATGCTCTCCACCATGAACAACTCTATGTCCAATAGCTTTAATCTCATCAATAGAGTTTATAACCTTTGTTTCATCATTTGTAAGAATTCTTAGAACTAACTCAATAGCCTCTTTGTGTGTAGGAATTGGAAGTTCAAAAGTGATTTTTTTGTTCTCACCAATTTCATGTTTTAAAATTCCATCTATTCCAATTCTCTCAACTAAACCACTAGCTTTTAGCTCTTTTGATTTTGTATCTATTAGTTGATATTTTAGTGAAGATGAACCAGCATTTAGTACGAAAACTAACATTTATATCCTTTGGCTTAATCTAATATTAAAACTTTTAATTAATTTTTTGGAATAATATCAGATTAATACTTAAAGGATTACTTAATTTTTACATTTGGGTAGTTTTTTAGTTTTAAGAAAATCATAGCAGTCATTAGTGCATCATTAAATGAGTCGTGAACTCCAAAACTAGGAAGTTCAAGTTCATCTAAAATTGTATTAAATCTTAAATCTATAAACCCTTGGGGAATTAATTCCATCTTAAAATCATGGTAAATCTCAGAAACCTCATAAGTTTTATTTGGAAGATTTATACCTAAAAGTGGTTTTAGATATTTATTTATCATTTTCATATCAAAATCTAAAAAGTATCCAACAAGTGGTTTATTTCCTACAAAATCTAAAAACTCTAAAACAACATCATCTATATCAAATGCATCTTCTAAATCACACTCTCTTATATGATGAACTTTTATAGCTGCTTCACTTAAAGAACAAAATTTTGGTTTTACAAATCTTACAAATTTTTTACTTGAAACTATTGTGTTGTTTTTTATTAAAACTGCACCAATAGAAACTATATCATCAATTTCTGGGTCAAGTCCTGTTGTTTCACAATCAAAACAGATAAACTCATCTTTTTCTAAACACTCATCAAAAAGATAAGAATATTTTTCATCTTTTAATGATTTTTTATTAAAATAGTTTTTTATATTTCTAAACATAGTTTAACTTAAAGTGGAATTCAAGCATCTTTTTTAGCTTATTAACTATTTTAAATGAGTCTTTTAGAAGATCTTTTTCCATAGTGTTTAGATTTTCTGGGTTTATATAGTTATCTATTTTTTGGTTTTTATCAAGTCTTTCTAAATTTGATTTTAGTTTTATACTTGTTAAAAAATTAAATGCCATAATATACTCTTTTGCACTCTCTTTTTCTATAATTCCAAGTTCCGCTAAGGCATTTATTCTTTTTATTGTATTTGTATTTAAAACTTTGTTTTGAAGACTCAGAGATCTTATTCCTTGAACTAGAATAAAAATCCCACCTCTTTTTATATCTATTTCATCTTTGTGATTTTTATTTTTGCTATCAAAAACAAATCCATCAAAAAATCCTAAAGGAACATCAAAACTACTTATAACTTTTGCAAAATTTGAGTAAAAACTTTGAGAGTTTGAAGATATTTTAAATAGATAATTTTTAAGCTCTTTTACTATTGAAATCTCACCAGATACACAAAGTGCATCATAAAAAATTGCAATATTCATAAAATTATCTCCACTTGGTTCGTTTACCCAAGTGTATATTAAATCTTTAAAATCTTTCTCTTTTCTACACCAATATGGATTTGATACCATAATATTTCCCTCACATCTAGGGAATCCAAAATCAACTAAAGTTTCAGTAAAATTGTGCGTGAACTCTCTTAGTTTTTCATCGCTAATAGTGCAATCATCAGAGATTATTAAAGCATTATCTTGATCAGTTCTTAAAATTTGTTCAGCTCTTCCTTCGCTTCCCATCACAACTAAACAAGATTTTCCAATTAGCTCTTCTGGTGCAAGAAGATTGTAAAGTTTATCAAGAAGTCTTTTATTTAACTGATTAATTAGTTTTGAAATAAACTCAATTTTTACACCTTTTGCATTTAACGATCTAATTATTTTTATAAAAGATAGTGAAGCCTCTTTTAAATCTTCCAAAGTTTCAGCTTTTTCGATTTTATTTGAAACTGCAAAGGTATTTGTTGCAAAGAAAGATGATAGCGAGATTTGATCTAAAATTCCCACAATATTCTCAGAATCGTTTTTTACTACAACTCTTTTTAGGCTATGTTTTGCCATTTGAAGTTGTGCATTAAATAAAAAATCATCTTCGTAAATATATACTAAACCTTTACTTGCAATCTTTACAACTTCATCATCAAAATCCATTCTATTTAAAATAACTTTTTGTCTAAAATCTGAATCAGTTACAATATATAGCTCATCATTTTCATCTTTTAAAAGTAGAGTTGGGATTTTATGCTCTTTAATTGTTTTAGCCGCTTCAAAAATAGATGATTTTGTATCAATTATTACAGCTTTATGAATAGTTGCATCTTTTACTTTTGCAATCATAATATTTGCCATATCTTTGTTTTTTTCATGCAAGATATTGTTATTTAATTTATCTGAAATTGATTGGAAAAAGTAGTTTTCAAGTTGTTGATTTTCACTTAAAATTCGCATAAAAAGTTCTCTTGGAAGTGCATAACAAATTGTCTCTTGGGCAGTTACAAAACTATGTTTTGAAAAATTTTTAATTAAAGATGCTGAATCAAAAATCTCATTTTGTGTATAAATACTTAAAACTTCATCTTCATTTTTTTCTTGAACTAAACCTTTTAAAATAAAGTATAAAAACTTTGGTTCTTCACCCATTTTTTGAATAGTTATGTTCTCTTTGAAATAGATAATATCTAAAGCTTCAACAACTTCATCTTGTTCGTTTAGTGTAAGATTTTCAAATGGATGAATGGAACTAATAAACTTCCTTTGCTCTTTCATTCTATACTCTCCTTTTTATAAAATAAAACAACAAAGAAGCAATGCTTCTTTGTTTATTAGTGTGAAACAGCTCCAGCTGAACCAATTCCTGTATTTGCTCTAATATTTTGTGCTCTATATTTAGCTCTATCTTCTTGTGCTCTTTTTGAATTATCAGTTATACTAAATAACCAAATCCCAACAAAAGCAACTGTAACAGAGAATAGTGCAGGGTGTGCATAAGGGAAAATTGCTTCTTTATTTCCTAAAATTTGTACCCAAACATTAGGTCCTAAAATAACAAGTGCAACTGCTGTAATTAGACCCATAAATCCACCTATAAATGCACCTCTTGTAGTGAGTTTTGACCAATAAATAGATAAAAATAGAATTGGGAAGTTTGCAGATGCTGCAATTCCAAATGCTAATCCAACCATATATGCAATATTTTGATCTTCAAAAGCAATTCCAAGAGTAACTCCAATAATTCCTGTTAAAACAACAGTGATTTTTGAAATTTTTACAACTTTTTCATCAGTTGCATTTGGATTTATAACATTTGCATAAATATCGTGAGAAATAGCACTTGCACCTGCAAGTGTAAGACCTGATACAACGGCTAAAATTGTAGCAAAAGCAACAGCTGAAATAAATCCTAAAAATGCATTTCCACCAAGCATATGCGATAAGTGAACAGATGCCATATTTGACCCACCAAATAGGGCTCCACCTTGTAAATATGCAACGCCATTTGTAAAGTATTGTGCACCTGCATCTGTATTTAAAAATGCAATTGCCCCAAGACCAACAATTGTAATAATTACCCAGAAATATGCTACAAATCCAGTTGCATAAACAACAGATTTTCTAGCTTCTTTTGCATTTCCAACTGTAAAGAATCTCATAAGTACGTGTGGTAAACCAGCAGTTCCAAGCATTAAAGCCATTCCTAAAGATATAGCAGAAATTGGATCAGATAAGAAACCACCTGGTTTTAAAATATCTTCACCTTTTGAGTGGTGTTCAACAGCTTGAATAGCAAGTGCTTCAAAGTTGAAGTTAAAGTGCCATAAAACCATAACAGCCATAAATGAAACCCCAGAAAGAAGAAGTACAGCTTTAATGATTTGTACCCAAGTAGTTGCAAGCATCCCTCCAAATGTTACGTAAATAATCATTAATGCCCCAACTAAGAATACAGCATACATATACTCCATTCCAAATAGAATCTGAATTAGTTTTCCAGCTCCAACCATTTGTGCAATTAAGTATAAAACAACAACACTTAGAGATCCAAAAGCTGCTAAAGTTCTAATCTCTTTTTGTCCAAGTCTATAAGCTGCAATATCAGCAAAAGTAAACTTACCAAGGTTTCTTAACTTTTCAGCCATAAAAAATAGAATAATTGGCCAACCAACTAAAAATGAAACAGCATAAATTACACCATCATAACCATTTAGATAAATTAAACCAGAAACCCCTAAGAATGCAGCTGCACTCATATAGTCTCCAGCAATTGCTAAACCATTTTGAAAACCTGTAATTCCTCCACCAGCTGTATAAAAATCGTTTGCAGATTTTGTTTTTCTAGCAGCCCAAAAAGTAATTCCTAGTGTTCCAGCAATAAAGATAAAGAACATAACAATTGCAGGTATATTTAAATCTCTTTTACCTTCAAAAGAAGCATCACCTGCTGCAAATAAAGATATTGCAAAAATAGATATAAGTGCTAATAATCTTATCATATTAAATCCCTCACATCTTTTTTAATATCGTTAATTAGTGCTTCAAACTCAGAGTTTGCTCTTTTTACATATATTAAAGTTGTAATAAAGCTAATTACTAAAATTGCTAATGCTATTGGAAATCCAATAGTTGTTATATATCCTTCTGCTACTTTTGTAGCAAAAATCTCTTTGTTAAATGCAACAATTACAATATATGAGTAAAACATAACTAAAACAAAAATTCCAAGCTTTAGTGAAAAGCTATTTCTTTTTGAAATAAGTTCTTGATATTTTGGATTCTCTTCAATCCTATCGACCAATTTTTCGTTCATTCTCTCGACCTTTTTTTGAATTTTCCAATTTACTTGTATCACCAATAAAGTAAACAGAAGATAAACAGATTATACAAAAAATAGTTGTTTTTGTTAATCTTTACAAAGTAAATAAGGATTATGAAGATAAAAAATTGTAGAAAAGTAACAAAATTGTTAAGTTAAAAAAGAGAATTAATTAAATTTATTAAGTTTTTATTAAGAATATGCTAAGGAGAAACTCTCCTTTTGCATATTTTGTTTTAGTGAGAAACAGCTCCATCAGCTCCGATACCAGTTTCAGCTCTAATTCTTTGAGCTTCAAATCCTGATCTGTCCTCTTCAGCTCTAGCTGATTTATCAGTTATAGAGAAGAAGTAGATAGCTATAAACGCTGCACTTACAGAGAATAAAGCTGGGTGTGTATAAGGGAAAATTGCTTCAGCATTTCCTAAAATATCAACCCATACAGTTTTACTTAATACAACTAGAGTAATAGCTGTAATTAATCCAACAAATCCACCAATAAATGCTCCTCTAGTAGTCAGTTTTGACCAGTAGATAGAAAGAATTAAGATTGGGAAGTTAGCAGACGCAGCAATTGCAAACGCTAGACCAACCATGAACGCAATGTTTTGGTTTTCAAATGCTAATCCTAAAAGAATTGAAGCAATACCAACAATAATAACTGTTCTTCTTGAAACTTTCATCTCTTCAGCATCAGTTGCTTGTCCTTTTCTAATAACAATCGCATATAAATCGTGTGCAATTGAGTTAGAAGCTGCAAGTGCAAGTCCAGCAACAACCGCTAGAATTGTAGCAAATGAAACAGCAGATATAAATCCTAGGAATAATCCCCCACCAGTTGCCTCAGCTAAGTGAACAGCAGCCATATTAGCACCACCAATTAATAGACCTTTAATATCACTGTAGTGTTCAGAAATAGCACCACCTTGAGTATTTAAGAATACAATTGCTCCAAGCCCAACAACAGCGATTAATAGGTAGAAATATCCTACGAATCCAGTTGCATAAACAACAGATTTTCTAGCTTCTTTAGCGTTTCCAACTGTAAAGAATCTCATTAGAATATGAGGTAGTCCAGCAGTTCCAAGCATTAATGCAAGTCCTAAAGAAATTGATGAAACAGGATCTGATACAAATCCACCTGGTGCAAGAATTGCTTCTTTTTTAGTATGTGAATCAACAGCTTGAGTTGCAAGTTCTGTAAACGAGAAATTAACAGTAGCAAGTACAAGAACAGCCATAATTGTTACTCCACCTAGAAGTAAAATAGCTTTAATAATTTGTACCCAAGTAGTTGCAAGCATACCACCAAAAGTAACATAAATAATCATTAAGATACCAACAAGTGCAACAGCCCATCCATAAGGAATGTGGAATAGAACTTCAATTAGTTTTCCAGCTCCAACCATTTGTGCAATTAAGTAGAATGTTACAACTGTTAAAGAACCAAATGCAGCAAGAATTCTGATTTTTCTATCATCAAGTCTAAATGCAGCAATATCTGTAAAGTTAAATTTACCTAAGTTTCTTAACTTTTCAGCCATTAAGAATAGAATAATTGGCCATCCAACTAAGAATCCAATAGCATAAATTAAACCGTCAAATCCATTTAAGTAAATCATTCCAGAAATACCTAAGAATGAAGCGGCACTCATATAATCTCCAGCAATTGCTAGACCATTTTGGAATCCTGTAATTCCTCCACCAGCTGTATAGAAATCTGAAGCAGATTTTGTTTTACTAGCAGCCCATTTTGTAATACCCATTGTTCCTACGATAAATACGAAGAACATAATAACAGCGTTCATATTAACGCTTTCAGATGAAGCATCAGCAGCAAATAGTGCTAAAGATGATAATCCTAATAAAGTAGCTATTTTTAACATTATAGAACATCCTTTACATCATTTTTTATATCGTTTGTTAAATCTTCAAACTCACCATTTGCTCTAACAACATAAACTACTGTTGAGATGAATGCAATAAAAATAATTGCAGCTCCAATAGGGAATGCTACAGTCATAATTGAGTCATCTGAAATTTTTGTTGCGAAAAACTCTTTGTTAAATGCTACAGTCAAAACAAAACCATAGTAAACAACTAACATAAATATTGCTAACTTAATAGCAAAAGAACTTCTTTTTGAAATAAGTTCTTTGTATTTAGGATTATTTTTAATCCGTTCTACTAGTTCTTTATTCATTTTTTCTCCTAAAATAAGATTCAATTGGAATATTAAAGTATCTTAGTTGCAAAAACATAGCATTTTAAAAAAAGATTATGAAAAGTATTAAAAAAATGTAAAAAGTGTGATAAATGCTATTTTATAGCTATTTATCACTTGTTTTTAAGAAGTTCTTTTAGTTTTATAAACATCATAGCAGTCATAATTGCATCATTTAATGCATCATGTTTCCCTAATGTTGGTAAATCTAAAAATTTCATAATAGTATCAAACTTTAAATCTATAAAACCGTAGTTTTCATTTGATTTTCTTAAATCATAGTACATTCCAGATACTTCAATTGACTCATTTGGAAGTTTTATACCTATTATATTTTTTGTATATTTTGAAATCATTGCCATATCAAACTCAATATAGTAACCAATTATTGGTCTTGAGCCAATAAAGTTTAGAAGTTCAAATATAGCATCTTCAGGCTCTTGTGCATTTTGTAAATCGGTTTGTCTTAAATGATGGATTTTTATTGATTCAGGATTTATGTTTTTTGATGGTTTTACATAGATATTAAAAGTTTTTCTCATTAAAATTTTATTATCTTTGATTAAAACTGCACCAATAGATAAAATCTCATCTTTTTTTGGATTTAGTCCAGTTGTTTCACAATCAAGACTTACATACTCACCCTCTATTGCTTCATCAAACAAGAAATCAAACTCTTTGTTTTTGAGTCTTTTTTGATCTCTTTTTCTTTTAAAATTTTTAAATATTGATTTGAACATTATAAAATCTTATTTAATTTAAATTTATAAGAGATGAAATCTTTAAACTCATTTACAATCTTAAATGACTCTTTTAATAAATCTCTCTCAATTTTACTAAGATTATTTGTATCAATATCATTTGATACCTCTTTTGCACTATTTATTAAAGATATATGGTTATTTAATCTTAGAGTTGAAGCAATTTCAAAAGCCTCAATTAGTTCATCTGCCATAGATTTCTCAAGAATATTTTTTTCTTGTAAAATTTGTATTCTTTTAATTGTAACAGTCTCTTTAATTTTTTCTTTTAAAGCTAAGCTTCTAATTCCTTGAACTATTGGAAAAACAGCTGCTTTTTTAATATTTATTAGGCTATTTTTTCCAATAAAGCTTGAAATTGCAGTTGGAGTTTCAAAGGCTGTTGTAGATTTTGCAAAATATGCTAAGAAAACATCATTTTGTGCTTTTGCATATAAAAACTCTTTTAACTCAATTAATAAATCTTTATCACCAGCAACTGCAAAAGAGTCAATAAATATTGCTAAGTCAAGATAGTTTTTCATATCAGCTGTTGAAATCCATTTCACAATTCCCTCTTTGAAATCTTTATTAGATTTTGACCAAAATGGATTTGAAACCATAATATTTCCCTCGCAAGGTGGATAACCAAGGTAGATTAAACTTTGTGTTATTTTTTCCATATATGGTCTATATTGTTCAACATCAACCCCATCTCTTACTATTAAACCATTATCTTGATCCGTTTTAATAATCTGCTCATTTCTTCCTTCACTTCCCATTACAAATAAACAGGCATCTTTTTGAAGACTTTCTGGTAAAACAAGCTCATAAAGTTTTTGATAAACTTTTGTATTTAATTGACCAATAAGATTTGAAATATGCTGTATTTTTACACCTTTTGCTTGTAAAGAAGTGATAATATCGAAGAAATCTTTACTTGCAGATTTTAAATCTTCAATATTTTGTGCCTCTTTGATTTTTGATTCTATTACATAAGTGTGGTTTGCAAAGTGAGATAAAATATCAAGTTGCTCTAAAATTCCAATCATCTCACCTTTTGCGTTTATAACACCAACCCTTTTTATATTTCTTTTTACTAAAATTGTGAGTGCATCAAACAAATAATCATCTTTTCTTACACTTAAAAGTGGAAATATTGCAATATCTTTTACAGGAATTGTTAAATCCCTTCCTTGAAGCAAAACTTTTACTTTTAGAAGTGAATCTGTAATAATTCCATATTCTCCAGCACTACTTTTTACAATAATTGTTGAAGTCTTATACTTCATTGATTTATCAATAGCATCAATTAGTTTTGTATCTTCATCAACTATACAAGCATCGTGAATTAAAGTATCTTCAACTTTTGCAATCATAAAAGAAGATAGTTCAGATGTGTACTCTTTATCTTTTAGAGTTTTAATTTTATTTACTAAATCTGTAAGGTAGAAGTTTTTAAACTCTTGATTTTTTTCTATTAAATTAAGAAATATTTTTTTGTCTATTTCATAACAAATAAGCTCTTCATTTACTTTAAAAGTATGTTCACATTTTCCATAAATAATTGAGTTTGAATCAAATGAATCTTCGCTTTGATAGTCCATTATTAGGTTGTTTTCTTTGTTGTATTCAAATACAGAACCTTTAATAATAATAAAAAATGTATTTGGAATTTTATTTGGACTTATTAGAACGGTGTCTTTTGGATAATAAGCAATATCCATATGTTCTAAACACAAAGACATTTGACTTGGGCTTAAAAGCTCAAATGGGTGAATGTTTGATAAAAATACCTCTTGGTCTTGAATACTCATAAACTCTCCTTGTTTTGATTGTTTTTTACTTCTAGTTCTTTAAAATTTTGTAATTTATCTATAAATTCTATAATCTCTTCAGGAACTTTTTTTGTAAATTTTGAAACTATTATTGCAATTATTGTATTTAAAATTGCACCAAAAATACCAATTCCAAATGGTGAAATACCAAATAAATAACTATTTTCATTTGGATTTATATATAAAAAATAGATTATATAGATTAAAGTAAACAGTAGTGAAAAAATCATTCCAAAAATGGCACCCGTTTTATTTATAAATTTTGTATAAATTCCTAAAATAAGTGTAGGAAAAATAGTTGATGCTAAAATACCAAAAGATATGGCAACTAAATTTACAATAGATAGATTTGGAATATAAAAATAACTAGCAAGAATAATTGTAGAAAGGATTAAAAATTTCTCTAAAACTTTTCTTTTTGTTCCTCTTTTGTTTATTGGTAAATGAGAACTTATTACAATAAAAAGCCCTGTTAAAGTTGATAATGAAGCAGCTAGTGCACCTGCAAGAATTAGTGCAATTGTCCAGTTTGGAAGATTTGCTATTTCTGGATTTATTAGAGTTAAAACATCGCTATTTATAGATAACTCATTTCTGTTTGAGGGATTTACATCTATTCTTTCATTTTTATTTAAATCATTAAACTCTACATATTTTATATCTTCCCATGTTTTAAGCCATTTTCCACTATTTTGTTTTGAATTTGAGTTTATAAACTCTTCATACTCTACATTTTGTACATTTTTGTAAATATTTACTTTTGAAAGTGCTGCAATACTTGCAATTGAAGAGTATAAAATTGCAATAAATATCATTGCCCAAAATACAGATTCTCTTGAAGCTTTTACACTTGGAGTTGAGATAAATTTAACCAAAATATGTGGTAACACTGCAACTCCTAACATCAAAGATAAACTAATTGTAAAGATATTAAATAGATCACTTGAACTTGTATATGAAAAGCCAAAATCACCTAAAGCACTATTTAGTGCGTGAAGCAGATATGTTCCTTTTTCGATTGTTTGAACTCCACTATCAAAAGCAAAAGTAGTTTTTGAAAATAGGGCAAGTTGAGGTAAAAATACTTCAACAAGCTCATAAGATAGATAAAAAGCAGGTGTTAAAAAAGCAAAAAGAATAATAATATATTGTGCAATTTGCGTATAATTCATCTGTCTAATCCCACCAATAAGTGAGTATAAAAATGCAATAATAATAGCTATAATCAAAGCTATATCTTTATCTATTTGAAATATTCTTGCAAATACAATTCCAATTGCTTTCATTTGTGCTGAAATATAGATAAACGAAACAAGAATGATTATAAAAATAGTTAGTCTTTTTATAAAACCAGAGTAGTATCTTGTGGCAAAAAACTCAGAAATAGAGAATTTTCCAAACTTTCTTAAATAAGGAACAACTAATAAACTAAGAAGTACAAATCCACCTGTAAAGCCTAAAATATAAGCAGTTCCATCAGTTGCTAGGTGAACAACAATTCCAATTAAAGCTACAAATGTAACAGCACTCATAAAATCAACAGCAATAGACAAACCATTTATTACAGGGTTAAAAGAGTTTTTTGCAATATAGAAATCTTTTGTTGAAGTTGATTTTGTCCAAAGTGCAAGACCAAAATATATTGTAAAACTAACACCCACAAAAAGGTAGATTAAAGATTGAAGTTCCATTATATTTCACTTCTTTCAAACTCTTCATCTTCAAGTTTAGAAGCTTGTTTATTATAAATATAGATTATTAAAATAAAAAAGTAAATAAGCCCTTGGTTTAGCATAAAATAACCAAGTTTTACTCCATAAAACTCAAAATTATTTAAATAGTTGTTAAAAAATATAGAGACAATAAAAGTAATAAAGAACCAAATAGAAAGCAGGGTAAGTATAAGTTTTAGATTTTTTTTAAAAAAACTATTATTTTCTATTTGCACTATAATCTCCAATTAAAATTAGGTAGATTATAGTTTAATTTAATAGCAAAAACATAGCAAAAAAGGCTTAAACAGAGTAGTACCTATCTATTTTGTATCCAAGTCCTCTAATGTTTTTTATAAAATCCTCTTTTAAAGATTTTTTAAGTCTTGAAATCTCAGCTCTAATTGTAGGATTGTCTATATTTTCAGCATCCCAAACATCTTCTCTAAATCTTTCAAAATCCACAATCATATTTATATTTAAAGCTAAAATATGAATAATTTCTAACTGTTTTTTTGTAAGATTTTGTGGTTCGCCATTGAAATATAGTGTTTGTTTATCTTTTGAGTAAGAGTAGTTTTCAGAAAATCTTATGTGGCTAGTATTGTTTTGCTCTTTTTTTAGAATTTGATTTATTTTTATTCCTAATTCACCTAAATGAAAAGGTTTTTTTAAATACTCTCTAGCCCCTAAATTATAAGCTTTTGTAATATCTTCAATATCTATTTGTGCTGAAATAAAAATAGTAGGAATATGAATTTTTCTTCTATTTAACTCTTCAAGAATAGAAAAACCATCAACACTTGGAACATTTACATCCATAACAAGCAGGTCGTATTTGTTTTCTATACTATTTAAAACATCTGCCCCATCACTAAAACTTTCAACCATATGACCAATATCTCTTAAGTATTCGCAAATTGCGTTATTTAACATCATCTCATCTTCAAGAAGTAGTATCTTCATTTACTTTAAACCTATATATAAATTTTGTATCTTTTTCATTTGAATTAATATCTATTATAACAAAGTTTTTATCACAAATCTCTTTTACTATTTTTAATCCTAAACCAAATCCACCTCTTGCATCATTTTCTCTATAAAAATCTTCAAATATTTTTTCAGGCTTATCTATTTTTTTTGATTTTGTAGCTACACTAAATTCAATCTCATCATCATTTAAATATATTAATTTTATAAAAATAGGAGATGATACAATTGAGTATTTAATTGCATTTGAAAGGTTATTATCTATAACTCTTTGAAGTTCTATAGGATTAAATTTTATATATGCATCATTTTCAATATTTTTTACAAAATATAGTGAGTTTGCTTTTACAATTTGTTCAAAAAAGTTTAATCTGCTGTTTAAAATTTCTGTAAAATTAAGATACTCTTTTTCATAAATAACTCTATCTTTTTTTATTAAATATGATAAATCATCATAAATATATTGAATCATTTTTGCACCTGATTCAATATTCGTTATATAGCTATTATCAGGAGTTTTCATCTTTAATAAATCAATATTTGTGCGTATAATTGCCAAAGGTGTATTTACCTCGTGAACAGATGTTTTTATAAACTGTTTTTGACTATCAACCAAAGATGAAAGCTCTTTTGTTTTCTCTTTTACTTTAAACTCAAGATTTTGATTAAGCTCTTCAAGCATCAAAGTTTTTAGTTTTATATTAGTCATAGCATCATTTGCATAGTTTGCAATAACTTTAAACTCCCCAAACATAAATCTATTTTGATTTAATGTATTATCTCCTTGCTCTTGAGACTCTTTTAAATAGTTTCCTATCTCTTTTACATCATTTACAATTAAAATAGTTGCATTTTTATAGATAAATATTGAGTATAAAATAAGTAAAATTGTAAGAGAAGTAATTAGTAGTGTGTAGTTTGATATTTTTTTATTGTATTCATCTTCTTTGTCATTTATTAGTTTATCAATTTCATCCAAATATACACCTTTTCCAATAGTCCATTGCCAAGGTTTATAAGAGTTTACAAATGATAGTTTATTTGTCTCTTTATTTATCTCTGGTTTTGTCCAAAAATAATCAACAAATCCACCATTAGGATTTTTAGAATTTTCAATCAACTCTTTTACTGCAAATTTTCCTTTTTTATCTTGAAAATTCAAAAAATTCTGCTTTCCTTGGTTTTCGTGAGAACTCAAAAGTAAATTTCCATCAAAATCATATATAAATATATACTCATTTGGATCTGTACTTAATTTTAGTTGTTCAACAGCACTAATAACATCTTTTTTTAAACTATCTTCAGAAATATTTTTAAAATTGCTGTTATTGTGGTAATACTCAATAAATTTAATAACATAATCAACATGATTTTTAAGAAGTGCTTTTTGATTGTTTGTGTAGTCTTCTTTTAGTGTTTCTACTTTTTCCTGTAACTCTTCGTGTGCATTATTAATAATTACAAAGGTAAAAGATGAAATTACTAAAATAATAAATAAAATACTATATACAATTAAGTGATAAAGACTTTTTGCTTTTAACATTTGCAACCTTTGTTAAATTAAAGAAAAGATAATAACTTGATTTTTATAAGAAAGAGTTGAAATTTTTAAAAAGTGGCGCGGCCGACGAGACTCGAACTCGCGACCTCCTGCGTGACAGGCAGGCATTCTAACCAACTAAACTACGGCCGCACCAGAAAACAATGGTGGTCGATGCAAGACTCGAACTTGCGACATCTACCTTGTAAGGGTAGCGCTCTACCAACTGAGCTAATCGACCAATGTGTGGGAATTTGTTATATATAGTCTTGGTGACCCCTAGGGGATTCGAACCCCTGTGGCATGGATGAAAACCATGAATCCTAACCGTTAGATGAAGGGGCCAAGATTATATAACAATAAAAGTGGTGACCTGTGATGGATTCGAACCATCGGCCTCCTCATTAAAAGTGAGATGCTCTACCGACTGAGCTAACAAGTCATTCCGTTTTAAGTGCTTTACTTAAAATGGACTGGAATTATAGTGCAAAAGAATTTATTTGTCAAGGCTTTTTTGAACAAATTTGAAAATTTCTTTTAAAGATCGTTTTGCAGCTTGTAATTGTATCTCTTCTCTAGTACCTAGAAAGTGGTATGAATCCACGATTTTATGGGCTTTGTTGTCAGAAATCCCAATTACAACTGTGCCTACTGGTTTTTTTTCATTTCCACCACTTGGACCTGCAATTCCAGAGATTGCAATAGCAAAATCTGCTTCAAATTTTGAAATTGCACCATCAAGCATCTCATTTACAACTTCAATACTAACAGCTCCAAACCTTTCTAGAGTCTCATTTCTTACATTTAACTCTTGATTTTTTATCTTATTTGAATAAGTTACAATGCTACCATTAAAAATATCACTACTTCCACTAATTTTTGTAATCATACTTGCAACTAATCCACCTGTACAAGATTCTGCTGTTGTGATTGATTTATTGTGTTTTCGTAAAAGCTCTTGAAGTTCTATCATATTGTTTGTAGAAAATATATTATCGTACATAAAATTCCTAAATAGTTTAAAATATAGTTTAAAGGATTTTAGAAAAAAGTATATAAAATAGAGATAAATTTAAATGATAGTTTTAAAAATAGTGTTTTTTAGAAGAGTAAAACTCCTCTAAAAATTATTTGTCGTCTGTAAAGTCAGCTAAGAATTGATCTTCGTAGAAAGTTTTACCTAAATAGCTAGTTACTAGTTTAATATCTCTTTCTGCATTTCCTAAACAAGAAGTTGCTCCTGGAGATGGAGTCATATTAAATATAATTCCTTCTTCTTCTGTAATAGAAGCTTCACCAAGCATAAGTTTTTGCTCTTTTTTGTTTAGAACTTGTGGTCTTACTCCACCAAATCCTTTTGCATACTCAATATCATCTACGCTTAATGATGGTACAATTTTTTGTGCATCTTTAACGAATAGTTTTTTATTAATCCCAGGTACTTCAAATAAGAAGTTTTTAAATACATAGTTTCTAATATCACTATCTTTTAGTAAATCCCAGAAAATTTTAATAATATTTCCATCTAAGTTTAGAGTTTTTAGACATTGGAATAAAGATTTTCCACCTTTATATCTTTCAAGAACTAAAAGTGCAAGTGCTGTTGGTCCAAATCTTGTTTTTCCATCACATAAAATATCTGGATCTCCATGAAGTGCAGCAAATGGAAGTTTGTCATTTTGTACCATATAAACTTTTCCATTTAAGTATGTACCATTTGTAATATAAAATGATCCAGCCATAGAAAGTGATCCCATATATTTTCCATATCCCATTTTATGTGCTAAATATAGTGAGTGAGCTCCTGCATTAACAACAACGAAATCAGCTGTATAAACTGTTCCATTTTTTGTAGTTAATTTAAATTTTTTACCAATTTTTTCTATCTCATCAACTTCTGAGTTAAAATATACATCAGTTGTTTTTTCACTGTTTGCATTTTGACCAGCTTTTACAAGCTCTTTTGTCATTGCTCCAAAATCAACAGTTGTATATTGGTCATTTGTACCCATTGCAACAATTGGTTCAGGTCTATCTTTTGTTCTTTCTTTATCAGCATAAACTAATAGAGGCTCTTTCTCTCTTAAAGTCTCTTTGTCCCATAGTTCTAAATAAGGGAATATCTCTTTGAATTGATTATATCTATTTGTAATAAATTCAACCTCTTTTTCACCAACACCTAAAGCCATTTTTTGATGTTTGAACATAATTTTTTCTTGAAGATCATACATTAAGTTGAACTTCTCAATCATTTTTGCAGTTCTTTTTGTGATTTTTGCTTTTTCAAAAGTATAGTTTGTCTCAATATCACCAACGTGAATTGTTTGAGAGTTACTTGTTCCTTTTGAGTTTAAAGTTGCTAAATCGTCATACTTTTCAAGTAAACAAATACTATTTACATCTGAATATTTTGCTAGCTCAAAAAATAGTGCAGCACCTGAAATTCCACCACCTACAATTACTACTTCATAGTGTTTTTCGCTCATTTTCTCAATCCTATATTTATTCTTAATTAAAATTCGCCAAGATTCTAGCATATAAATTTTTTAAATTAGATAAATAAAATCTTAAATTTTTACAATTAAACTAATTAAAAGTTTTAAAAACTATAAATTTATTAAAATTTAGATATAATCTACGATTTAATAAAAGAGTAAAAATTTGAAAAGAAGGTATTTAAATGGATTATAAAGATAGTTTACTTCTACCAAAAACAGATTTTCCAATGAGAGGAAATCTTCCAAACAGTGAACCACTAAGATATAAAAAGTGGGATGAAGAGAAAGTTTATGAGAGAATGAAAAAAAATAGAGTGGGTTGTGAAACATTCACACTACACGATGGACCTCCTTATGCAAACGGAAATACTCATATAGGACATGCCCTAAATAAAATTTTAAAAGATATTATAAATAAGTACCACTATTTTAATGGAAAGTCTATTAGATATGTTCCAGGATGGGATTGTCATGGTCTTCCAATTGAGCAAAAAGTTGAAGAAAAAATAGGAAGCGAAAAGAAAAAAACTATTGCAAAATCAAAGTTAAGAGAACTATGTAGGGAACATGCTAGTAAATTTGTAGATATTCAAAGAGATGAGTTTAAAGCTCTTGGAGTAATTGCAGATTGGGAAAATCCTTATTTAACAATGGATTTTAAATTTGAAGCAAATATATATAGAGAACTTTGTGCAATTGCAAAACAAGGGCTTTTAGTACAAAGAAGCAAACCAGTTTATTGGTCATGGGCAGCTCAAACAGCCTTAGCTGAAGCAG
>CANRCH010000010.1 GCA_947629065.1 uncultured Aliarcobacter sp. | reverse complement strand
GAGATCACAACACAGCTCTAAGAGCTACTTTAGCAAATCCAAAACTATTTAACGAAATGGTTAAAGATGAGCAAGGAAATGTTAAACAAGGAAGCTTGACAAAAATTATGCCAGAAGGTAAAGAGTCAAGAATGTGGGAAGCAATAGAGACTTATATGGATAGAAAACAACCATTAATTATCGTTGCTGGAACAAACTATGGGCAAGGAAGTTCTAGAGACTGGGCAGCAAAAGGTGTAAGACTTGCTGGAGTTGAAGTTGTAATTGCTGAAAGTATTGAAAGAATTCACAGAACTAACCTTGTAGGAATGGGAGTTTTACCACTTCAATTTAAAGATGGTGAGACTAGAAAAACTTACGCAATAGATGGAACTGAAACTTTTGATATTTTAGGAGAAATTACTCCAAGATGTGATTTAACAGTTTCTATGACTAGAGCAAATGGTGAGAATGTACAATTCAAAGTTACTTGTAGATTAGATACTTCAGCTGAAGTAGAAGTTTACAAAGCTGGTGGAATTTTACAAAAATTCGCAAAAGATGTTATTGCTGAAAATAAGTAAATAGGAACAAGGACTTTAGTCCTTGCCTAAGTAAGAGTAAATTAGAATTTAAGTTATTCTTACTTTTCTTTTTACAAAGAAAAGTAACAAAAGAAAATCGGGACACCCGTTGCTTTTTTAGGGATTTTCTCAATAAATTTCTAAAAATGAAAAACTTGCAAACTAAAGTTTGCTTCAAACAGTTTCATTTTTTTAACGAAATTTATCTCAAAAATCTTTTTCCTAAAAAAACAAAGTGTCCCCTTTTAAGAAGCAAAAAACTTAACTCATTAAAAGAATTGAAAAATTCTTTTAATGAGTTAAAATTTAGGAGAAAAAATGTCATATCAAGAACAAATTAGAGTAAAAGCAACATATATGAGAGGTGGGACTTCAAAAGGAACATTTTTCAATATAGCTGATTTACCAAAAGAGGCACAAGAAGACAAAGTAAAAAGAGATAAACTTCTACAAAGAATAGTTGGAAGTCCTGATATTTATAAACAACAAATGGATGGTATGGGTGGAGCAACTTCTAGTACATCAAAAGCTATTTTAGTAGGAAAAAGTACAGTTCCTAATCATGATGTAGATTATTATTTTGGGCAAGTTGCAATTGATAAAGATTTTATGGATTGGAGTGGAAATTGTGGAAATTTAAGTTCTGCTGTTGGACCTTTTGCAATTCATGAAGGTTTAGTTGATAATGTTCCAGAAAATGGTGTTTGTTGTGTAAGAATTTGGCAAGCAAATATCAAAAAAACAATCCTTTGCTATGTTACTATGGTTGATGGTAAAGTAAAAGAGATGGGTGATTACTATATTGATGGTGTTGCATTTCCTGCTGAAGAGATAAAACTAGAGTTTGCAGAACCTGTAGATCCAAGTGAAGAGTTATTTCCAACAGGAAACCTTGTAGATGATTTAGAAGTGCCAAATATTGGAACTTTCAAAGCAACTATGATAACAGCTGGTATTCCAACAGTGTTTTTAAATGCTGCAGATATAGGATATAAAGGAACAGAACTTCAAGCTGATATAAATAGCGATGCAGAGGCTTTAAAGAAATTTGAGACAATTAGAAGCTATGCAGCACTTAAAATGGGACTAATCTCTGATTTAAAAGAGGCAGAAACAAGACAACACACTCCAAAAATTGCTTTTGTTGCACCAAAGAGTGATTTTACAACTTCAAGTGGAAAAGAGATAAAAGCTTCTGAGATTGATTTACACGTACGAGCTTTATCTATGCAAAAACTTCACCACGCAATGATGGGAACAGCTTCAGTTGCTATTGGTGTTGCTGCTTGTATTGAAGGAACTTTAGTAAATCTTGCAGCTGGTGGTGGAGAAAAATCTGCTGTTGAATTTGGACATCCATCAGGAACTTTAAAAGTTGGTGCTGTTATAAAAAAAGAAAATGGAAAATATATTGTTGATAAAGCTACAATGAGTAGAAGTGCAAGAATTATTATGAAGGGTGAAGTTTACGCACCTGCGGATGTTATGAGTAAATAATTACTTGTAATTATAAAACAAAAAAGGGGATAGATAAATATCTATCCCCTTTTTTAATCATCTGATGCTTTTTCGTAATATCTATTTAAATCCATAATTCCATACTCTAATTTTTCAAGCTCTTTAAATTTATTTTCAAAATCATCATAAACTTCCCAAAATCTAGGATTTGCTCTATTTATACTAAACTTTTTAATATATTCTAAATGTTCAATATTATTTGGGTCATAATCTTTTAAAAGCTTAAAAAATATTGGTAAATCATTCTGATTTACTTCTAAAAACATATTTATATATGAACCAACAAAACCTTCAACAAAATCAATATCATCTTTTGAAGGATCCAATCTTGACTCCTCTTTAAACATTAAAGCCACATTTTTGTGCCATCTATTTACTACTAATGTATAGTATAAATCTTTTTGATTATTCATTTTTATTTTTATATTTGCAGTATTTGATTGAGAAGTTGTAAAGTGTTCAATTATTTTTGAGTGTTCAGGCAGAGATAAAAATTTAAAAGCCTCTTCAATCTCCTGTTTTGTATAGTAACTATTTTTTAAACCACTTACAACTTCATCTTTATTTATGAAATTAATATGATCTCTTTTTGTTTTTGTATAATCTAAAAGCATATTTACAAACTCCTCTTTAGGCTCATTTGAACTATATTTTATAGCAGTTTCATTTTCCCAAGGAGTATAAACTGTAAGATATTGTGCAAGCCATCCTTGATACCAAGAGTTAAAATAATCAAGCCTAGATTTTTGTGGTAAAAACTCCAAAAACATACTTTCACCTTCAACTCTTAATCTATCCATATGAGTTCGTACTAAAAGTTGATGTGCTGTATTTCCAAATACATCAAATCCTGCAACAAGTGAATAATATACTCTTTCAAGAAGTGGAAAATCAAAAACCCAAAGTGTTTTAGGTATATTTCCTAAAGCTCCATAATGCAATGATGCTGAATCAAAATGCCTATATACAGTTAATATAGAATCATTTTTATCTAATTTTTTATTTCCTTTCCAAATCATATTTAGATTCAATCCATTCGGATATGCTTTTTTATATGCATTACTTTTATAATCTTGATAAGCAACTATTTGTTTCTCATTTTTTAAAGCATTATATGTTTCAATTAAAGATGGATCATCTCCAAGTTCATTTGGTATTTTGATATTTTCAAAATTATCTTCTATGAAATTTTTATCTTTTACACTTAAATCAAACTCTGGATCCATAAATGCAACCCAAAAATGGTCTTGAATAACATTTAATGCAATTTGACCTTTACAAACAGGACCTTTTATAAAGTTATTTATAATAAAATAAACATCTTTTAATAAAAATCTATATCTAGAACTTGCAGGAATTTGTTTAAAAACTTCAAGTGCATTTGATGCATGTTTTACATTGTAATCTGGCAAATAGGGCTCTTCATTCCAAGAAGTATTTATAAATATATCATTATAAAATTTTAGCTTTTCATCATCTATTTTATATGTAAGATGAGTTTTATGAACAATTGTACTTTCTACTTTTTGAACTCTATAATAAAAAGGCTCTTTTACTTCATCATAAGGAAATCTTGTAGGAATTATTTGTGGTTTTTCTGGGCTTTTTGTTTTTGAACGAATTATTTCAAAGAAATTTTCACTCTTTTCATCAAAATAGATATGTGCTAAAAATAGATGTTCATAAATATATCTTGCACTTACTTTATGTTTTATCTCTTGATTATTTAAAAAATCTTCAAGTTTTTTAATCTGTGTTTTTTCAAGTTTTGAAATGTTAGAGATGCTATCATTTACTAAATCTTGATTTAGCCAGTTCATTAGAAGTGTGTACTCTTTAATTGATAGTTCTGGGAAACCATAAGGCATAGCTTTGTGTGGATTTTTATTAAAATAATCTTCTAGTTCAGAGTAGTTTTGAACACAAGTTAATTTATCGGTTTCAGGTGAATAACTACCTACAATCTCAGGATTTAATGTTTTTTGAAATAAAAACTGCATCATGATGTTTTCATTATTTTCTAAATAATCAGTAACTGAAGCAAAACCCTTTTCTCTCCAATCTTCAACTCCAACTGCATCAATAAAAAGCCTTGTAGGATTTGCAGCATTTAGTCTAGTTGCATAAACTTCATCTTTGCTAGAACCTCTTAAAATCCCATCAAAAGCATCAAGTTTTAATTGGCAAGGTGAGTTATAACAAGAGTGACAAGATACACATCTTGAGTCCAAAATTGGTTTAATATCATTTATATAAGATATTTTTCTATCAATTTTTTCATACTCAACATCTTCTAACTCCTTTGTTGAACAAGCAGAAAATATTAAAATTATAATTGAAATAAGTAGAAAATTTAATCTCAATATATACTCCTAAAAATAAAATGTAATGATTATAGTTAAAGTCACTTTTTAAACTGCTTTTTGCTAAAATCCGAAACTAAAATGAAAGGAAATTGATGCAACATCTAATACGAACTTCTGACTTCTCAAAAGAAGAGATTTTAAATATTTTTAAAGATGCAAAAAGTTATTTAACTGATGGTTTTAATGAGGGATTAAAAGGAAAAATAATAGTTACACTATTTTTTGAGAACTCAACACGAACAAGAAGTTCTTTTGAAATAGCTGCAAAAAGATTAGGTGCTGAGGTTGTAAGTCTTGATGTTGGTACATCTTCACAAAAAAAAGGTGAGACAATGTATGACACAGTTGCAAACTTAAATGCGATGCAACCAGATGCAATCATTATAAGACATAGTGTTCATGGATTACCTGAAAGTTTAATAGGTTATGTAGATTGTCCTATTTTAAATGCAGGTGACGGAAGACACTCACATCCAACACAAGCTTTTTTAGATTTATTTACAATTAATGAGTATTTTAAAGGTGAACTGGATGGTAAAAAAATAGCAATTGTTGGAGATGTAAGAAACTCAAGAGTTGCTGGGTCAAATAGAAGACTGCTTCCTAGATTTGGAATAGATGTAAATTTAGTTGCACCTGATTGCTTTAAATATGAGGGAAATGAGTATAAACAGTTTGATACAATTGATGAAATAATTGATGATATGGATATTGTAATGAGCTTAAGAAGTCAGCTTGAAAGACATAATATTACATATTTTGAATCACTTCAAGAGTATGCAAAAGATTTTTGTATTACAAGTGAACATATGGAGAGAAAAGAGTTTTTACTTCTTCATCCAGGTCCTGTTAATAGAAATATTGATATAACTGATGATGCTTTAAAACACCCAAGATGTAAAGTTTTAGAACAAGTTACAAATGGTGTTGCAATTAGAGCTGCAATTCTAAAAAAACTAATTTTAGAAAATAGAAAGTGAATGAAAATATAAAACAAAGATTAAATAAATTTGGCAAAGAAAAAGAGCCATTTTTATTTATTCTATCTTATGATCTACAAAAAGCTTATATAGAAAAACTATCTAGTACAAAAATAAAATATAGATTCCACGATAAAAATAGATTATCGAATATAGATAAAAATAGAGTTTTTGAACTTAAAAAATATCCACAAAGCTTCCAAGAGTACAAAAATAAGTTTGATATATTAAAACAAAATTTAGACAAAAATATTATATCGCTAGCAAATCTTACAAGTCAAACAAGAATAGATTTAAACTGTACTTTAGATGAAGTTTTTGAAAATTCAAATGCACTTTTAAATTTACGAATTAATACAAAAGATGAAAATTTTGTTTGTTTTTCGCCTGAAAAATTTATAGAGATTATTGATAATAAGCTTTTCACCTATCCTATGAAAGGTACAATAAAAGCAGATATTATAGATGCAAAAAAGAAACTTTTAAATAGTAAAAAAGAGATTGAAGAGCATAAAACTGTGGTTGAATTACTAAAAAATGATTTAGAATTAGAAAATAGTTTTTCAAATATTGTTCTTGAAGAGTTTAGATATATTGATAAAATATCCACAAAAAATGGTGATTTACTTCAAACAAGTTCAAAAATAAGTGCTTCTTGTAAAGATAATTATATAGAGAATATTGGAGATATATTTTCAAAAATTCTTCCAGCAGGATCAATAACTGGAATGCCAAAGAATATATCAAAAGAGATTTTAGATGATATTGAAGATTATGATAGAGGTTTTTATTGTGGTATTTTTGCAATATTTGATGGAAAAAATCTTCAAAGTTTTGTTCTTATTCGATTTATTGAAGAGATAAATGGTGAGTTTTTCTATAAAAGTGGTGGTGGAATTACAAAAAATAGTGATGAAAAGCAAGAGTATGAAGAGCTAATAGAAAAAATATATTTGCCATTCTAAATTTTTATATTAAGGAATATTATATGTATTTTGAGACAATTAAATGTGAAGATTTTGAAGTTTTTAATTTAGAATATCATCAAAAAAGAGTTATAAAAACTATTGCAAAAGATTTGAACTTGCAAGAGTATATAAGTCCAATTTCTAGTGAACTTTTAAGATGCAAACTTATTTACAATAAAGATGAAATTTTAAGTGTAGAGTATTTTCCTTACATAAAAAGAGATATAAAAAGTTTCAAAATTCTATTTGATGATAAAATAGAGTACTCTAAAAAATATCTAAATAGAGAAGATTTAGATAGACTTTTTTTACAAAAAGATGCTTGTGATGAGGTAATAATTGTAAAACAAGGAGTTGTAACTGATACAAGTATTGCTAATATTGCTATATTTTATGATGATGTTTGGATTACTTCAAAAGATTGTTTACTGCAAGGAACTACAAGAGCTAGACTTATAAAAGATGGTTTTTTAAAAGAGCAAAATATAAGTTTAGAGATGTTAAAAAATGCAGAAAAACTAGCACTTATGAATGTAATGATAGGATTTGATGAGATAAGAGATTACTCATTTAATTTATAAACTCTATTTAAAAGTTTTTCCCATTTATTATCTCCTTGCCAATCTATATTTACTTTTTTAATAAATTTATTATTATCTAAAGTGTATGAATCAATTTCATTAAAAGCAACTTTTGGAATTAAATCCGTTCTTTTATTAAGGGGAATTACCCTAAAACTTAAGTTATCTAAAACTAAAGGACTTGAATTTCTATTTTCACTATAAAGTAAAATCATATGCAAGCCTCTTTCATTTTTTACTTGAACTATTGATAAATATAAGTTTTCTTTTTTTATTCCTAATTCTAAAAGAGTGAAATATTTGGCAATTGCATAATCTTCACAATCACCATGACCACTTATTAAAAACTCTTTTGGGGTTGCCCAATAATCATCTATTTCATATGAATTATTGTCAAATTCAGGGAAACTTTTATTTATAAAAGTATTTATATGTGATAGCTTTTTGATAAGCTCAAAACTCTTTACCTCTTTTTTTAAGTCGGCAAATTTTTTTAATCTGGCTTCTATAAATTTTTTTTTAGGATGATTGTTTATTAGTTTTAAATCTTTACTGTTTAATTTAAATTCATAAGCAAAAGTTAGATTTGATAGTATAAAAATAAGAATAAATAACTGTTTCATAAGATATAATATCAAATTAAATTTTAATAGGAAGTAATTTATGCAAAAAATTATAGAAAATTATGAGTATAAAGAGATAGTAGAGAGACAAATTGATGAGATTGTAAATTTTCTATTAGATAAAAATCAAGAGTTTTCGATTGTTGTAAATACAAAAAATTTAACATTTTCACCTATTTTGCCAAGTGAAATTATGGAAAATATTTTAGAATTTTCACTTTTTACACTAAGTAACTATACATTTACAACTGTAAGAATTGAAGAAAATAACTTATATTTTGAAGCAGGTTTTGGGAGTGAAAATTTTGGTTCACTTGTAAAAGTTCCATTATATTCAATACTTCAAATAGTAATTGATGATTCAATTTTATATTTAAATCCAAGTGCAACGGTTGAAAAATTTAGTGAAGGTAATATAGAAAAATCAAAAAATGTATTTAAAAGTAATCCAAATAATAAGAGATTTGAATAAAAAAGATTAAGAAATAAACTTAAAAAAAGTTTACTTCTTAGGTGCAAATCTAAATAGAGCACTTCCCCATGTAAGTCCACCTCCAAAGGCATCAAATAAAACTGTATCACCAGCTTTTATTCTTCCCTCTTCAAAGGCATCATTCATTGCCATTGGAATTGAAGCAGCTGAAGTATTACCATACTTATGAACTGTTAAAACAGTCTGTTCTTCATCTAATCCTAAAGCTTCACCAACAGATTTAATAATTCTGTAGTTTGCTTGATGTGGAATAAAGTGATTTAAATCTTCTTTTGTAATATTGTGTTTTTCAAACATTTTTAAAACATCAGCTGTTAAAGTTTTAACTGCAAGTTTAAATGTCTCATTCCCTTTCATAGAAATACATGCCATTTTTGCATCTAAAACTTCTTGGCTACAAGGGTGTTTGCTTCCTCCACCTTTTGTTTTAATCAAATCTTCATAAGCACCATCACCTGAGCAGTGAACATCTATAATTGCTTCAGTTTTATCTTCTGTTGCACTAATTATTGCTGCACCTGCTCCATCACCAAAGATAAAACAAGTTGTTCTATCTTCATAGTTTAGAATAGAGCTATATTTTTCAGCACCAATAATTAATACATTTTTCTTTAATCCTGATTCAATAAATGCTTTTGCAATATTTAATGCATATACAAAACCAGTACATGCAGCACTTACATCAAATGCCATAACATTTGTTAATTCTAATTTTCCAGCAATCAAACAAGCAGTTGATGGCATACATAAATAATCAGGAGTTACAGTTGCACAAATTACTAAATCTATCTCATCTTTATTAATTTTAGCTCTATCAATAGCAACTTTTGCAGCTTCAACACCCATTGTTGATGGTGTCTCATTTTCTGTAGCTACTCTTCTTTCTTTAATTCCTGTTCTTTTTGTAATCCACTCATCGCTTGTATCAATTATCTTTTCAAAATCTGCATTTGTCATGATTTTTTCTGGAATATAAGCTCCAATTGATCTAAACGCTGCATAAATCATATCTTGTCCTTAAAACTTTCGCTCTTAATTTTGCTCTTTAGAGCTATATTTTATTAATCTTTGTTCAATTATATCATCTAAATTTGAACTTGCACTATTTATTGCTTGGAATATTGCATTTTTAATAGCTTTTGGATTAGATTTTCCATGCGAAATAATAACAGGTGCTTTTACTCCAAGAAGTGGTGCACCACCATATTCTGCATAATCTACTCTTACTTTTAGGTTTTTAAATACCTTTCTCATTAAAACGGCACCAGCAATAGAAATTAGTGATCTTTTTAGATTTTTCTTTATAATTTTACCAATAGTATCTGCTACACCTTCAGCAGTTTTTAGTAAAATATTACCTATAAACCCATCACATACAACAACATCAACTGTTCCTTTGAAGATATCAGCACCTTCAACATTTCCAGCAAAGTTTGGAATTTTAGAGATTAATTTATAAGCCTCTTTTGTAACTTCATTTCCTTTACTCTCTTCTTCACCATTACTTAAAAGTCCAACAATAGCATCATCTATTCCAATCACACTTTGCATATAAGCTTGACCCATAACAGCAAATTCAAAAAGATTTTTTGCATCACTATCAACATTTGCACCAACATCAAGTACTAAAGTATTTTGAGTTTCGCTTGTTGGCATAAGTGTTGCAATTGCAGGTCTTGATACCCCTTTAATTCTTCCAATTCTCAAAGTTGCCAGTGACATAGTTGCACCTGAGTGCCCAGCAGATACTATAGCATCAGCTTTTTTATCTCTAACAAGTTCTATTGCTTGATAAATTGTAGACTCTTTTCTTTTTAAAGCATCAGTTGCACTATCATGCATTGACATAACATCAGTCGCATCGTGAATTTCTACTCTATTTAAAAAAGTTGGGGGGATTAGTTTAAGAAGTTGTTCTTTGTTTCCAACAGCTATTGCTGTAAAGTTGTTGTTATTTCTAAGAGCTAAAACAAGCCCTTCAATTATTGGTTCGGGACCGAAGTCCCCACCCATTGCATCAATTGCAATTTTAAGCATTAGTTTTTATATTCACCAGTGTTTGGATTAACCATGTGAGGCATTTTGTATGAACCATCACTGTCTTTTACTGGTCTTTTTAATGTCACTTTATAGTGTGCTCTTCTCATTGCTGATCTTGAGTGAGACACTCTTCTTTTTGGTACTGCCATAATTATTCTCCTATATTAAAATTCTTTTTCAAAAAGCTTATCATTTTTTGCACAATTTTGGCAAATATGATAATCGCTTTTAATACTGTTTAATTCACTTTCAATAATTTCATCAAAATCAATTAAACCATTTTCTATTTCTATTACTAAAAACTCTTCTTCATCACCTTTAAATATACCATCACTTAAAAGTAGTTTTAGCTCTTCATTAAGCAATAAAGATTCTGAATCTCCACATCTTGAACAATCAATTGAAGTTGTTCCAAGAAGATTTGCTTCTATTTTTACTAAAGATGACGAAATTTTACAAAAAGTACCTTCAATTTTAACTGAATCCAAAAAAGTTTCTAGCTCTTTTTTTGTTTGGGGTACTTTTCTAAACTCTATTTTCATAGATTAATTAACAAATTTCTCTTTGTGCAAAGAAGAAAGAAATTTCAATTTCTGCATTTTCTAATGAATCACTTCCGTGAACTGCATTTGCATCAATTGAATCTGCAAAATCTGCTCTAATTGTTCCAGGAGCTGCTTCTTTTGGATTTGTTGCACCCATTAATTCTCTGTTTTTTGCCATTGCATCAACACCCTCAAGTACTGAAACTACAACAGGTCCAGAGATCATAAATTCAACTAAATCTTTAAAAAATGGTCTGCTTGCATGTACTGCATAGAATGCTTCTGCATCAGCTTGTGTAAGTTGTACTTTTTTAGTTGCAGCAATTTTTAATCCAGCTGATTCAAATCTATCTAAGATTTTTCCAACTACGTTTTTTGCTACAGCATCTGGTTTGATGATTGATAATGTTTGTTCCATCTAATTTATCCTCTTTAATTTTTTAAGTCGCGGATTATATCTAAAAAAATAAAAAAAGGCAAGTATTTATTACTTGCCTGTATTATATAATGTATAAATATATTTAAATTATTCTATAACAGGTGTTCCAACATCACCTCTATCATCTTTTTCTACTGCACTTGAACCAACTTCGTCCCATACAATACAGCCCTCAGTTGGACAGGCATCAGCACATGCAGGGGCATCATTGTGTCCTACACACTCAACACATTTATCTTTATAAACATAATATACATCTTCACCTGTTGGGTTATCATCATTATCAACAATTGCACCAACTGGACACTCATCTAAACAAGCATCACAGCTAATACAGATGTCTGTTATTAATACTGCCATAATATTCTCCTATAGAATTTTTAAAATTTTATGAACTTTATCAAAGTAATTATAAAATAAACTTTAAAAGAGAGTAAAGGATAAAATTTATCAAAAAGAAAATATTTTTATCTTTAAGCTAAATATAAATTTATTAAGCTATAATTCCACCATTCAAATTAAATTATAAAAAAAGGAAATTAATATGTTAGTAACAAAAAAAGCTCCAGATTTTACAGCAACAGCTGTTTTAGCAGACGGTTCAATTCAAGAAGATTTTAACTTATATAAAAATATCGGAAAAAATGGTGCGGTATTATTCTTTTATCCATTAGACTTTACTTTTGTATGCCCATCAGAAATTATTGCATTCTCAAACAGAATTCAAGAGTTTGAAGACAGAGGAATCCAAGTAATTGGTTGTTCAGTAGATAGTGAATTTTCACACTTTGCATGGAGAGAAACTCCAGTTGAAAATGGTGGGATTGGAAGAGTTAAATATCCATTAGTTGCAGACTTAAATAAACAAATTTCAAAAGATTTTGATGTATTATTTGGTGAATCAGTTGCACTAAGAGGTTCATTCTTAATTGATAAAGATGGAACAGTAAGACACGCAGTTATCAATGACTTACCACTAGGAAGAAACATCGATGAGATGATTAGAATGGTTGATACTATGTTATTTACAAATGAGCATGGTGAAGTTTGTCCAGCTGGTTGGTCAAAAGGTGACGAAGGAATGAAAGCAGATAAATCAGGTGTTGCTGAATACTTAGCTAAAAACTCAGAAAAACTATAATTTATCTTAATTAAAGGTGTAAGTTTCTACTTACACCTTTTTTTATATTTCTTGACAATTTTATAAATATTAACTAAAATTACACTTTACTTTAAATAAAACTACAAAAACTACAAAATAACTACATAATAAATTATGTGAAATCAAAGGTATAAAAACTCATGGAAGAGTCTAAAGAAGAAATAAAACCAAAAAATGGTAAAAAAACAAGAACGCATATTCCAGTTGATGGTTATAAAATAGAACAATTAAGAGAGCTACCAATGGAAGCTTTACTTGAAATTGCAAATGATTTAGAAGTTGAAAATCCCCAAGAATTAAAAAGACAAGATTTAATGTTTATGATATTGGCTTCTCAAATAGATGCTGGTGGATTTATATTATTTACTGGAATACTAGAGATAAAAGAGGGTGGATTTGGTTTCTTAAGAGCAATTGATGGAAACTTTTCAGATACATCAAATGACTCTTATGTAAGTGCAACACAAATTAGAAAATTTGCATTAAGAACTGGAGATATAGTTACAGGTCAAGTGCGACCGCCAAATAAAGATAGTGAAAAATATAATGCACTTTTAAAAATTGAAGCAATAAATTATCTACCTGTAAAAGACTCTAAAAATAGACCACTTTTTGATAACTTAACTCCACTTTATTCAAAAGAGAAATTTCAATTTGAATATGATTCACAAAAAATGACTGGAAGAATGCTTGACCTTTTTGCACCAATGGGAAAAGGGCAAAGAAGCTTAATAGTTGCACCTCCAAAAACTGGTAAAACTGAACTTTTAAAAGAGTTAGCACACTCAATTAGTAGAAATCACCCAGAGGTTACTTTAATGGTTCTTTTAATTGATGAAAGACCTGAAGAAGTTACAGATATGCAAAGGAGTGTAAAAGGTGAAGTTTATAGTTCAACTTTTGATCTTCCAGCACACAATCACGTAAGAGTTGCAGAAATCGTAATAGAAAAAGCAAAAAGACTTGTAGAGATGAAAAAAGATGTTGTAATTCTTCTTGACTCTATTACAAGATTAGCAAGAGCTTATAATACAGTTACACCATCATCTGGAAAAGTTCTTTCAGGTGGGGTTGATGCAAATGCACTACACAAACCAAAAAGATTTTTTGGAGCAGCTAGAAATATAGAAGAGGGCGGAAGTTTAACAATTGTTTCAACAGCTTTAATTGATACAGGTTCAAAAATGGATGAAGTTATTTTTGAAGAGTTTAAGGGTACTGGAAATAGTGAAGTGGTTCTTAGCAGAAATGCTGCAAACAAAAGAGTTTATCCAGCGCTTGATATTATTAAATCTGGTACTAGAAAAGAAGAACTTCTATTAAGTCCAGATACTCTACAAAAAACATGGATTTTAAGGAATGCAATTTCTCAAATGGATGAAGTTGAGGCGTTGAAATTTTTATATTCAAAAATGCAAAAAACAAAAGATAATGAAGAGTTTTTTGCTTCAATGAATGAGTAATAAAACTTAAATATGGCTAAAAGGAGTTTTAAAAGGTAAATTTTTTATAAATTTATAAAAAAAATATCTATAAAATAAAAAAAATAAATATAAATTTCGATATAATTTTTATCCGAGATTTGAAGAAGAAAAGGAAAAGAATGGCAAACTTAGATGGAATACTAGAATATATAAAAAGAACAAGTCCAGGGCAAGAGGAGTTTTATCAAGCGGTTGAAGAGGTTGTGCACTCACTAAAACCACTTTTTGATAAATATCCACACTACAAACAACACAAAATAATTGATAGATTAGTTGAACCTGAAAGACAAATTATGTTCAGAGTTACTTGGCTTGATGACAAGGGAGAGATTCAAGTAAATAAAGGTTTTAGAGTACAATGTAGTTCAACACTTGGACCATATAAAGGTGGGTTAAGATTCCATCCAACTGTAAATACTGGTATAATTAAGTTTTTAGCCTTTGAACAAACTTTTAAAAATGCCCTAACGGGACTTCAAATTGGTGGGGGAAAAGGTGGAAGTGACTTTGACCCTAAAGGTAAAAGTGATAGAGAAATAATGGCATTTTGCCAAGCATTTATGTATGAGCTTACAAGACATATTGGTGCAAACACTGATGTTCCAGCTGGAGATATTGGAGTTGGTGCTAGAGAGATTGGATATATGTTTGGTATGTATAAAAAATTAGCAAATAGATATGATGGAACATTTACAGGTAAGTCTTTAAAATGGGGTGGATCACTAGCACGAACTGAAGCAACTGGGTATGGTTGTGTATATTTTGCAAAAAATATGCTAGAAGATAGAGGTGAAACTTTAAAAGGTAAAAGATGTGTAGTTTCTGGATCTGGAAATGTTGCAATTTATACTATTGAAAAACTTTATCATATGGGTGCTATTCCAATTGCTTGTAGTGACTCAAAAGGTATGATTTTAGATGAAGAAGGAATAGATTTAGATCTATTAAAAGAGCTAAAAGAAAACCAAAGAGCAAGATTAAGCGAATATATTAAATATAGAAAAGATGCAAAATATACTCCAATCGATGAGTATAGAGAAGGAAGAAACGAAATTTGGAGTGTTCCTTGTTTTGCAGCATTTCCAAGTGCTACTCAAAATGAGTTAAATCTTGAAGATGCAAAAGAGTTAATTAGAAATGGTTGTAAATGTGTTTGTGAAGGTGCAAATATGCCTTCTAAAAACAAAGCAATGAACTATTTTGTAGAGCAAAAAATAGCTTATGCTCCTGGAAAAGCAGCAAACGCTGGTGGAGTTGCAACAAGTCAGCTTGAAATGGCACAAAATGCTTCTATGGTAAACTGGACTTTTGAAGAGGTTGATTCTAAATTAGAGCAAATTATGTTTGGAATTTTCCAAAGAGTAAGTAATACTGCAAAAGAGTTTGGAGAGCCTACAAACTTTGTACTGGGTGCTAATATTGCAGGATTTAGAAGAGTAGCTGATGCTATGATTGAGCAAGGCGTAATCTAAATATATTAAAAAAGCTTGAGTTTAAATTTTAAACTCTAAAGCTTTTTTGTACTCAAAAACTCTAAAATCAAAAATAGAAAAATCTTCTTTTAAACTCTTTTTATATTTATAAATTTTATTTGATGATATTGCTTTATTTGCCGCGTTTGATGGTGAGATTAAAGAAAATGTAAATATATTTCTATCTAAAAAACTAAATTTATGAACTTTTAAAATATTATTTTCAACTATTTCAAATTTAATATTATTCTCTTTTAAAACTTTTTTGAAAAAATAAAAAGGTGAATTAATTGAAGATTTTCCAGTAAAAAATATTTTATCTATATTTGGAAATTTCTTTAAGTATCCCAAAATATCTCTTAATTTTATATCTTGCATAGATTTATCACTTGCATCTAGTTTTGTTTTTGTACAAGATTCTACAATATCACAAATTCCAAATTGATTTTTCTTTAAAAAATCCAATCTTTGGTTTATTGCAAAATTACTATTTTCATATTTTAAATCTAAATTATAAATTGAGTCAAAAATTTGCCATAAAAGATTATCTTTTGATCCATAAGGAAAATTTACATCAGCATCTTTTAACTAATTAAAATGAAATCTAGGTGGAGGAAGTGTGCCACAAATTATCGTTTTTGTATTGGGAAAAATTATTGGTTTATATGGGTGTGAATAGAAAAACAATTTATTTACCTTTGCTAATAAAATTTAACACTTTAGTTATAAAAACTTAGATATAATTTTGCCAAAATTTCAATAAGGAACTATTTGAAAGTAGGTGTATTTGATTCTGGACTTGGTGGATTAACTGTACTTGATTCTATCTTAAAAGTATTAAAAGGAAGCGAGTTTTACTATATTGCTGATACATTTTATGCACCTTATGGAGAAAAAAGTGTAGATGAAATACTTGCTAGATGTGAAAAAATAACAGAATTTTTACTTGAAACTTATGGTATAGATGCACTTGTAATTGCTTGTAATACTGCAACTTCTGCTGCAATAAAAAAGCTTAGAGAAAAGTTTCCATTTTTAATAATAATTGGAACAGAACCTGGAATTAAACCAGCACTAAATAGTACAAAAACAAATAATATTGCAATAATGGCAACAAGTGCTACACTAAAAGGTACAAAATATAAAGAATTAGCACTTGAATTAGTAAGAAATAGTGAAGTAAAACTTTATGAACAAGCTTGTGTTGGATTAGCAAAAGCTATCGAAAATGGTGAAATAGATACAAGAAAAACTATAAATATGCTTGAACTTTGGCTAAAACCTATGAAAAAAAATAGAGTTGATACAATAGTTTTAGGATGCACTCACTATCCACTTATTTCACACAATATTAGAAAAATTATGGGTGAGGATATTGTGTTGATTGATACAGGTGATGCAATAGCAAATAGGCTTTTGAATTTAAGCAAGAATCTAAATCACAGAAATAGTGGAGATATAAAAATAGATATTTTATATACAGGAAAGATAAATTTTGATATGGTAAATATCATTTTAAAAAATAGAAAATTTGAACATAGGAAGATTGATATATGATAAATAAAAACTTAGAAGATAGAGTTTTAGCACTAAAATATAGACCGAAAAGATTTGAAGATTTAATAGGACAAAGTACAGTTTCACAAACTTTATCTTTAGCACTTGATTCAAAAAGATTATCTCACGCATATCTTTTTTCAGGGCTTAGAGGAAGTGGAAAAACTTCAACAGCTAGAATCATGGCAAAGGCACTTCTATGTTCAAATGGACCAACAAGCAAGCCTTGTGAAACTTGCGAAAATTGCCTAAGTGCAAATAGTGGAAAACATCTTGATATTATAGAAATGGATGCTGCAAGTAATAGGGGAATTGATGATATTAAAGATTTAATAGAACATACAAAATATAAACCTAGTTCAGCTAAATACAAAGTATTTATAATCGATGAGGTGCATATGCTTACAACTCAAGCTTTTAACGCACTTTTAAAAACTCTTGAAGAGCCACCAAATTTTGTAAAATTTATACTTGCAACTACTGATGCATTAAAACTTCCAGCAACAATTTTAAGTAGAACTCAACACTTTAGATTTAATAAAATATCTCAAAATGATGTAGTTCATCATCTATCATATATTTTAAATAAAGAGGAGATAGATTTTGAAAAACCTGCTTTAGAGATACTTGCAAGAAGTGGACAAGGAAGTTTAAGAGATACACTTACTTTACTTGATCAAGCTATAATTTTCTCAAAAGGAAGAGTAACAACAGCAAGTGTTGTTGAGATGTTAGGTTTAATTGAACCACAAAAAATGGATACAATATTTAATACAATATTAAACGGTGAAGATATAAAAAATATTTTAAAAGATTTAGATATTTATGAAACTTCGCAAGTAATTGATGAGATGACTTTGTATCTAAAAGATAAGATGCTAAGTAAAGATAGCCGATTTGATATGCTTTTATATGATAGATTTTTTAGAATATTAAGTGATGCAAAACATCTACTAGCAATTAATAGTGATGGTGGATTTGTGCTTATTTTAACTATGATGAAACTATCAGAAGCTACAAAATTAAGATCTATTGATGAGATTATAAATCAAGTTGAAAAAATAGAGACTAAAGAAGTAGAAAGAGCTGTAAAATCTGTTGAAGTAGAAGTTCCTAAAGCTAATATAGAAACTCCTAAAGAAGTAGAAGTTCCTGAAAAAATAGTGGAAGAAGTTGTAGAAAGAGTAGTTGAACCAATAATTGAAGAACCAATTGTAGAAGTACAAGAAACACTTAAAGATGAAGAGATAGTAGAAATAAAAGAAGAAAAAACACAAGTTACTGAAAAACCTTTAGAGTTTATTACGCCTTTTGATGAAGTTGTTTTTGTAGAAAAATATGAAGAGCCAACAAAAATAGTTCAAAATATTGAAGAGCCAGTAAATGAAGAAAATAGAGTTGTGCAAGAAGTAGAAGAAGTGCAACAATCACAAATAGTTCAAGCAGAACAAAAACAAGAAGAGATAAAACAACAAGAGCCACAAGAAGAGACCTCAAATGAAACTTATTCAAACTATGACCCAAGTATGGAAGTTGAACTTGTACCACTTGAAGATGAAAGTGATGAATATGAAGATTTATACAACAAAGTAATAGAAAAGGTTTTTGATAGAGATGTTGATTTAGGAGAGTGTTTTGAAAGAAATTTTATCTATAATGGATACATAAACAATAAACTAGAAATAATATCTTACGCAAAAGATGATGATAGAAAGTTTTTATATCAGCATTTTGGAATAATAAAGTCATTTATCTATGATGTATTTGGTCAAGATGTTGAACTAGATTTCAAAAAGGAAGAGGCCACCATACTAGAAAATAGTGAGCCAAAATCAAGTCAAGTTGAAACAAAAGAAGAAGTAGAAGAAAAAAATAGTTTTGAAGATAATGTTCAAGAAACAGAAGATTGCATAAATGAAACTGGTTCTATGATAGAAGAGATTGAAATGGGTGGAAGTGGTTGTGTTGCAAGTATGACAAATGTTGCGAATCCAACTTTGGCACAAAAAGAGTTAAATATTGAAGATATATTAAACTCAAAAATGTTAAACAAAGCAAAAGAGTTGTTTGATATTAAAAAAATAACTGTAAAATCAAAGAGTTAAATTAACCTTTGATTAAAAGTAAATAGATAGACTAATAAAATTTTTTAAAAAGGAAAATAGATGATAAAAAATAGTAAAAAAATTTCAGTAGCGGTAGCTTTAAGTACACTAATAGCTGGTTCTTTATTTGCAAATGATGATATTGTTTTAGATTTTGAGAAAAAAAGAATGGCACAAAATCCAAATGTAAAGATAAAATCAATTAAACTAAATAGCAAAAAAGAGCTTGATGAGGTAAACTCTTGGAGTGGATATATTTTTGATATTGAAGCAATTATTCAAGGAAAAGATATAAAAGCAAAAGATATTCTTTTTAGTGATGGAAAAGTTGTAGCACCTGATTTAATAGATGCAAAAACTGGTAAATCTTTAAAAGATAGTGTAACTCCTGCTATGACTGAAAAATATTATGATAAAACAAGATTAATTGCTGGAAATAATGATGCTAAAGATAAAGTAGTTGTATTTTCAGATCCACTTTGTCCATTTTGTCAAGACTATATTCCAGATATAATTTCAAAAGTTGAAGCAAACAGTAAAAATATCGCTTTATACTATTATGCATTTCCTTTAACACAAATTCATCCAGCATCACTTCCTCTTTCAAAACTAATAGATATTGCCGTTGAAAAGGGTGTAAAAGATGCGACAATCAAAGCATATAAAACAGATTGGGAAGAGCATTTTGATCCAAAATCAGAAGATAGTGCAAAAATATTAGAGGCATTTAACAAAGTTTTGGGAACAGATATAAAAATAGCTGATTTAAACAAAAAAGAGATAAATGCAAAATTAGAAAAAGATATTCAAATGGGTGACGATTTAATGGTAAGTGGAACACCAACACTTTATGTAAATGGTAAAAAAGAGGCACCAAGCCAGTTTGATTTTGGAACAATTGGTAAAGAATAATGGAAAAACTAGTAATCGCAACAAGAAGAAGCCAACTTGCACTTTGGCAAAGTGAATATATAAAAGCTGAACTTTTAAAGCACTATCCAAATATGAAAATTGAGCTTCAAGAGTTTGTAACAAAAGGGGATAAAATCCTTGATGTTCCACTGGCAAAAATTGGTGGGAAAGGGCTTTTTACAAAAGAGCTAGAAGTTGCTATGCTTGAGGGTTCTGCACACCTTGCAGTTCACTCACTAAAAGATGTACCAACACAGTTTGAAGAGGGGCTTACACTTGCTTCTGTTTCAAAAAGATTTAATCCTCAAGATGCAATTTTAAGCAACAAATACAAAAGCCTTGATGATTTACCAAAAGGTGCAGTTGTAGGAACTACGAGTCTGCGAAGAAGAATGGCTATAAAAATGTTAAGACCTGATATTGAGCTAAAAGATTTAAGAGGGAATATAAATACAAGAATTGCAAAGCTAAATTCTGGTGAGTACGATGCTATAATTTTGGCAGCAACAGGAATAGAGAAACTAAATTTACAAAATGAAGTAAAATATTTCTCACCAATTCCTGTAGATATTATGATACCTTCTATGGGACAAGCAACTTTAGGAATAGAAACTACAACAGACCCAAAAATTATAGAGATTGTAAGTGTATTAAATGATAAAAATGCTGAAATAGAGTCAAAGATTGAGAGAGGTTTTGTAGATACTTTGCAAGGTGGTTGTCAAGTGCCAATTGGTGTAAAAGCTACAATTTTAGATGAAAATAGCGTAAAAATCTCTGCAATTGTAGGACTTCCTGATGGAACAGAGTATATAAAAGATGAAAAAATTGTAGATATAAACTCATATGAAAGTGCTGGAAGAGATTTCGCACAAGATTTCATAAAAAAAGGTGCAGTTGAGCTTCTAAAAAGAGCTGAAGCTATGGCTTTTAAATAGTTCTTTATTTTGGAACTAAGAACTTGTTCTTAGCTTTTTGATAAATAAAAATCAATTAAAATTTTAAAGCTAAGGTTAAAACCTTAGTTCCAAAAAATAAAAAAGCTAGACACTGTCTAGCTTTTTAGTATTAAAAACAGTTGTTAAGTAAGACTTAATAACTGAATTTTATTCTTCAAAACAATCTTTAAAAAAATCTTCAATATCACACTCTAAAATATAAGCAATATGATACAAGTGTTTAATATTAAAGTGTTGTTTATTTAAGTATAACTCCGATTGAGAAACTAATCCAACAGATTTTAATCCCATAGCTTGTGATAATTGCAGTTGAGTTAAACCTTTTTTATTTCTTAGTTTTTTAACATTTGAACCAATAAGTTTATAAAAATCATCAATATGATTGTCGTTTAAATCTTCAACTGTTTTCAAAATTACCTAGCTATTACTATTTATTTTGTTTTTACTAAATAAAGGTATAATTTATCCTTAAAATTATTTAATTATATTAATAAAAGAAGATATAAAGAGGAGAAAAAATGAATTTTAGCTTAAAAAGCTTAAGGGGGGGGAGAAACA
>CANRCH010000009.1 GCA_947629065.1 uncultured Aliarcobacter sp. | reverse complement strand
AACAGCACACTTAGGTGCAAATACAAAAGAGAGTCAAAGAGAAATCTCTGTTCAAAGTGCAAATAATGCAATTGAAGCAGCAAGAGGAATAGCTTATCCAAATGCACTAAACCTTCCAATTGATGAGAGTAAAATTCCTGCATTTGTAAGACCATATATTGAACTTACTCAAAAAATGTCATTTTTACTAGCACAAATTAATAAAAGTGAAATTAGAGCTATTGAAGTAACAGCTGAAGGTGATTTATCTGAACATGTTGAATCTTTACAAACATTTGCAAGTGTTGGTGTTCTAGCAGTTAGTTCAGGTAGTGAAGTAAACTATGTAAATGCAAACTTTATTGCAAAAGAAAAAGGTATAGATTTATCTACAAAAGCACTAGAATCTTGCAATAGCTACAAAAATAAAGTTACAGTAAAATTAACAACTCCAAGCGGTGTTAAATCAATTTCTGGAACAGTTTTTGGTGGTGAAGCACAAAGAGTTGTTGAGCTAAATGGTTTTGCAATTGATGTTGAACCAAAAGGTAAAATGATTATTATGAGAAATAAAGATATTCCAGGTGTTGTTGGACAAATTGGAAATATCCTTGGTCAAAATGGTATTAATATTGCTGACTTTAGATTAAGTAGAGGAAAAGATGGTGTTGCACTAGCTGTTATCTTACTTGATGAGAAAGCGAATTCAAAAGTAATTGCTGATTTAGATGCACTTGAGGCTTCTATTAAAGTAGCATACGCAGATATTTAAGGAGAGAAAATGGCAAGTATTGGAATGAGTGAATTAAAAAAAGGTTTAAAAATCCAAGTTGAAGGTATTCCATATAAAATTGTTGAATACCAACACGTAAAACCTGGAAAAGGTGCAGCTTTTGTTAGAGCTAAAATTAAATCTTTTATCAATGGTAAAACTATTGAAAAAACTTTCCATGCTGGAGATAAGTGTGAAACTCCAGATTTACAACAAAAGAAAATGCAGTTTTTATATGATGATGGTGAGTTATTACAGTTTATGGATGTTGATACTTATGAGCAAGAAGGTCTTACTTATGAGCAAGTTGGAGAGGCTAAAGATTGGATAATAGATGGAATGCAAGTAGATATGATGTATTTCAATGGAAGTGCAATTACTGTTGAGCCTCCAATGGTTGTTGAGCTTAAAATTGTAGATACTCCACCAAACTTTAAAGGTGATTCTCAAGGTGGAAGAAAACCAGCAACTCTAGAAAGTGGTGCTGTTGTTCAAATTCCATTCCATATTCTTGAAGGTGATGTAATCAAAGTTGATACAAGAACTGGAGAATATTTAGAAAAAGTAAAATAATTTTACTTTTACTTCATTAAAAAAGCCTAAGTCAAATTGACTTAGGCTTTTTTATTATCTATTTAGAGATTATTTAATATTTTCACTCACTACTAGCAATTAAAACATCTTCAATAATTTTTGTAATATCACCATCTAAAATAGCATCAACATTTGAATATCCTATATTACTTCTACTATCTTTTACCTGTTGATATGGTTGAAGTACATAAGATCTAATCTGATGTCCCCACCCTATTTCACTCTTATCTCCTGTATCTTTACTAGCTCTTTGTTTTGCTAATTCAAACTCATATAGTTTTGATTTTAACATCTTAAAAGCACTATCTTTATTTTTGTGTTGAGATCTATCATTTTGACACTGTACAACAATCCCTGTTGGAATATGAGTAATTCTAATTGCACTTTCAGTCTTATTTACGTGTTGCCCACCAGCACCACTTGCACGATAAGTATCAATTCTAATATCTTTATCTTCAATTACTATATTAATATTATCATCAATCTCTGGACTTACCATAACAGATGTAAAAGATGTATGTCTTTTTGCATTTGAATCAAAAGGAGAGATTCTTACAAGTCTATGAATTCCATTTTCAGCTTTCATATAACCATAGGCATTTTCACCTCGAATAATAAAACTTACATCTTTTATTCCAGCTTCATCACCAGCTTGGTAATCAAGAAGTTCTACTTTAAAATCACATCTTTCTGCCCATCTTAAATACATTCTATATAATATTGAAGCCCAATCTTGAGATTCAGTTCCACCAGCACCTGGATGAATTGTAACAATTGCATTTAAGGCATCATCAGGATTTGAAAGCATTACAGATATTTCAGTTGATTTAATTAAATCCTCTAAATCACTAGCCTCTTCATAAAGTAACTCCAAAGTCTCTTCATCATTTTCACTATTTGCCATCTCATATAGTTCATTTGTTCCATTTAATGAGTCATGTGCTTTATTAAATTTATTTAATTTCCCTAAAATTCTATTTTTTTCTATACCAATTTTTGTAGCATTTTCAACATCATTCCAAAAATCTTGATTTGCTTCAAGTTCAGTTATTTCATCTAATCTTTTTTTTAGTTCATCAGGTTTTAAAATACCTTTAATATTATTCAATTTTGTATTTAGTAGTTTTAAAAGTTCTGAATACTCATATGCATCCATAATATATATTCCTTAAAATTTGTTTGTGAAGTTTATATTTAAAAAGAGGAGGATAAAGGTTAAAACCTTTATCTGTTTATTTCGTCTAAATATGCTTTAATTCCCTTAATAGCTTTATCATTCAGATAGTTTACGTGTGCTGGGCCATAAATTGAACTAGCTTTTTCACCTCTTCCTAATTTATAATCTTTTAGCATCTCTTCCATATCTTCAACACTTAGGTTTTTGATTGCTCTAAATGAAGTTTTTGAAACTTCACCTTTTTCACCATGACATGTTTGACAATTATTTGTATAAAGTGCTTGTGCATCAATTTGTGCAGCTTTTAACTCTTCTTCAACTTTAGCTTTCTCTTCAGCCTCTTTTTTAGCTTCAAGCTTTGCCATAATATTTGCTTCCATCTGCTCTTGGCTTATATTCCCAACAACAGCTCCACCAGCATCCCCTGCTAACATTGGTGCATTTTTTGGATGATCTGAAGATTTTAAAATATAAATAAAACTCATTGAGTTAGCATTTTGAGTTATTTTAATATCATCAACACTCCAACCTTTTGATTTCATATCATTTATAGAGTATTTTCCTTCGCATGCACCTCCATCAAGTGCAACGCTCTCTATTGTTGCCATTGAAGGATGGTTTTCCTTAAAACACATTGTTGTATCTGCTAAAACTGCAGTTGTAGAAAGTAGTAAAAAAGATGAAACAATCGCTTTTTTCAAGATAATTCCTTTTTATAAAATACAAGATTTTATCATAAAGATTATTAATTTTTATCTATTGCATATTATTTTATAGTTGCAATATGTACAAGTTTGCATATTTGTAGTCTTATTAAATTCTATCTCATTATTTTGAATAGATTTTAACTCATCAAATTTTACTCTTAGAAGTTCTAATTTCTCGTTTAAAACAGTTTCTTCTAAAATCTCATTTCTATATAAATCTATATAAAATGGTTTTATATTTTGTGTTTGAAACTTACTTAAAATATAAATATAGTAAAACTCTAGTTGAAAATCTGTACTATTTTCATAGTTTTTTATAGTATCAACACTTAAACTTGATGATGTTTTATAATCATACAACTCATAAAAATCATCAAATTTATCAACTCTATCTATAACTCCATTTATTTTAAAACCATTAAAATCACATTCAAACTTCTCTTCAAGAGAAATTATTTGTCTATTTTTTAGTCTTTCTTCCTCTTTTTCAAAAAATTGATAAATTCTTTTTTTCCAAATTTCTAAATCCAAAATCAAATATGGATTTTCATTTTTATATTTTATAAAAGCATTTTCAATTGCATTTTGTGAAAAATCAAACTCTATAAATAACTCTTCTAATATTTTATGAATTATTTGTCCAAGTTCAAAGTTTTCTGGTTTTTTTGAAAAATGGTGGTTTTTTATTTTTGCAATATTTTCAAAATAGTATTTTCGTTTGCAATCTAAAAATCTTTTCAGGCTACTTGCTGACCAAGAGATATTTTGTAAATTTAGTTTCAGTTTTATATCTTTTTCTTCATATTTTAGATGTTTATTTGTATATAAAATATCTTTGTACTCTTCATCAAAACTCTTAACTACAATTTTTTGTTTAAACAACTCATTTGCAAATCTTGAAATCTGCTCACTTGATGAGTTTACATAAGATACAAAGACATTTTTACTTGATTCAACCAATCTTTCATAGTAATATTTTTGTAAATCTTCTCTATCTTTTCTTGTTGGAAGATTTGATTTCTCTTTTATCTTACTTGATAAAAACTTATCTTTTAAAGATATTTTTGGCACTTTTGAATCATTAAAATCTACAATAATAACAGCATCAAATTCTATCTTTCTAGTTTCTAAAAGCCCCATAACTGTAATTTTTCCAGAGTTAATATCATCTATACTAATTTCATTGATTTTTTGAATAATAATTTTGTATATATCTTTTAGTTTAAGTTTATTGTCATTTGAAAAAAGAATAATTTCTAGTTTAAAAAAGATCTCCTCTATTTTCTCTTTTACTTCAGTATCATTTTCAAACTCTAATAAAAACTCTTTTATATCTTTAAATTTTATAAGTGTACAAATATTATTCCAAAACTTTTTAAACTTTTCATCTACTAGCTCTTTTTCTAGTTCTAAATATTTTAAGTTTTCATTTGATTTATCATCATCTTCACTAATATACTCAAAAACAGCAATAAGTTTTTGATATAAAATTCTATTTTTTATACTTTTTCCCATAGCAAAGTTAAAGTAATTTTCACTATCAAACATCTCTAAATAGTTTGTAAAACTCTCATCTGGTAAAACAACTACAATTTTTGAAGCATTAAGTCCACTATTTAGAGCTTCACTAATTGAAGATTTTATAAAAGCAATTTGATTTATTCTTGAAGAGAATCCGCAAATTTTTAAGTTTTTTAAATCAGATTTTATATCCTCTTCAAAATTTGTTTTTTTACTACTTAGGTTTATAGAATATTTTTTATTTAATTTAAGATTAAAATCTTGAAATACTTTTAATGATTTTTGATTATAAGTTTTTGAATAAAATTCAATATTTAAATCTATTTTTGTAGATATTTTTTCAACAATTTCAAACTCTTGTTTTGTAAAATAACCTTCAAAAAATATATTTACTTCATCAAATTTCTCTAAAAACTTCTCATTTATTTTATAGTATTGCTTTAAATTAATTCTATCTACACAAGAATTTTTATCTAAAATTTCTAAATATCTATCTAAAATGTTTTGTAATATCTCTAAATGCTCTGCATAAAATTCATAAGTATCAAAACTTTTTATTGTTGAAATCTCTATGTTTTCACTTGCTAATTCTTGAAAAAAACTATATATATAATCACTTTGAGTTAAAAACTTTGCAAAACTTGAATTAATTCCTAGCTTTGCTATATTGATATTTTCAATAGCCTCATTTAAAAATAAAACTTTTTGTTCTTCAAGAAGATATGTTCTGTTTTCAAAATATATAACTTTTTTAAAAAATTCGTCTATAGTTAGAAGTGTAGGAAGAAGAGTGTTTTCACTCCTCTTTTTTGATAGGTAATCTCTAATAGCCCTTGAAGTAGGAAAAACTAAAATAGATTTTTTATTTATCATCTGGGTCTTTAACATTTGATTTGATATAGATATATCCTAAATCTTCACCAACTTTAAATTTTCCAGTAAATATGTAGTTTGTAACTTCATCTAAATTAAACTCTGTTTTATAAATACCTTCACTGTTTTCAAAATTTTCATTTAATAAAGATATGTCTTTATCATCAGTCATGGCAACTGTAACAACTAACTCTATATCCAAATTTTGTTTCTGATTTGTTTTTTTATCTATAACTTCAACTTGTATAATATTTTGTCCTAAATTTAAAATATTTCTATGTGCAGAGTGTTTTTCTATAACTCTTTGTCCATATCTTATATCCTCAGTTGTAAGCCCAAAATCTGTATTATTTATTTTTAATTTGAAATTGTATTTCTCTAAAAAATTAAAATTTGAATACATAATATCATTATAATGTTCATCAACATATTGATATTTATGTAAAAAACTTTTATCTTCTACAGTTGGAAGTTGAACTGCTTTATAAATTGTCCAAAATATCATATATAAAGTAAATCCAAATATTGCTATAAAAAAAAGTGGCCAATAGTTTCTTTTTGTCATCATTTTCTCTTTCTATTTTTTAAAACTGCATAAGTATATGCTAATAATCCTGTTATTACTAAAAAATATATTGTAACTCTTAAAATAGTACTTGCAACTTTTCCTTCATTTCCAATATTACTTTCAAGTTCAATATCTTTCTCTTTTGATAAACTATCTGCAATTGCGGAATAACCATTTAAAGATGCGGCACTTACTTTTGAAAATAGAGTATTTTTATCTTTTGAAGCAAGTAGTGGAACAACATATCCATCTAAAATATCATTTTTGTTTATTACTTTTTTTAAACTTTCACTAAATAATAAATTAACATGCGTATCTTCAACCGCCATTGTTAATAAAACATAATTATCTTTTAAATCTCTTACTATATTTGTTTCAAAATTTTTAATAAATTCAATTTTATCTTTTGTTTTTATTTTTTCATCTAAACCTAAATCTGCTTTTATATATAAATATATATTAACTCCCAATTTAGCTTTTACTTCATCTCCGATTAGTTCTATTTTTTCTTTAGCCCTATCATCAATTAAACCATCATCATTTAAAATATACTTGCTTGCAAAACTATTTGTACATAAAAAAAGTAGAAGTGATAATATCACTCCTACTTTTAAAAAATTAACTTTTTTCATTTATCCTACAAACACTTTACTTGAATCGAAATAAGATAAATATATCGTTACAAGAGCCGCTAATAAAAGTAAAATTCCAATTATTTTATCCATTGTTTTCTCCTTATTTATCTTTTCCAACTAATTCGTAATGCTTATGATTATCAAGGCTATTTGCTTTTAAAGCATCTAGCTCTTGATTAATTTTATAGTAATTAGTAGATTCTCTTTGCTGTACCATAACACCATTTGTTACTAAAGTTGCAAGAATTGTTAAAAGCAATACAACTGCAATTAAAAGCCCTGTAATCCCATGTAACTTAAATAAACCTCTTTCGTTTTCGTTCATTTGCGTATTATTTGCCATTAGTTACCTCCTAAGCTTCTTAAATATGAAGCTAAAGCTTTCTCTTGAGTTTCATTTAATCTTTCGTTAAAGCTTGGCATTGCACCAATAAGACCTTTTTTACCATCTTTTAATACAGCAGTTACAAGTGCATCATCATAAGATTTGATATTTGGTCCAACAAAAGGAATTCCCTCTCCATTATCACCGTGACAAGCCATACAAGCAGCATAAGCTACAGGTTGTTCACCTTTAAATCCACCTGCAACATAAGCTGAAACTTCAGCAATTTCTGCATCATCTTGAAGCATCATTGGAGGCATTCCACCTGGGAAAGCAGTTACAAGGTGATTTGAACCATTTCTAATTGTATACTCAACTTGTTCTTTACTCATTCTTTTTGTTAAATCATGAGCTTTCCCATCAATACCTTCAGCATCAACTCCGTGACATGGTGCACATTGAACTAAGAAGATTGATTGTCCCATTGCATTTAATGTACTCTCATCTGCATTTGTCCATTTTGCTTCAAATTTAGAGTTATACTCATTTGTCTCTTCGTTCCATTGTCCAATTTGTGAGAATCCAGCTGTTGGATAACCTACAAAGAAGTACCATAACATCCAAATAATTGTTCCAATATAAGCTAATGCCCATCCTGTTGGAACTGGGTTTCTATACTCACCAATTCCATCCCATTTTTCATCAGCAAGTTCACCACTTGCTGTATCATTTTTCATCTGATTAACATATTTTAAAACAACAAATGTACTAATTGTAATAATAGCAGCTGCCCCTAAAAATGTTAATGCATTAATATAATCATCTGTATTAAAAGCGTCACCTGCAACAAAGTAAGTTCCTGCCATTAATGCGATGATAAGAATTATTCCACCTATAACCATAGATTTCATCTTATTTCTCCTTATTACCTATTTCTTGTTCACTTTTTCTTTCTTCAAGGGGACTTGAAACACTTGAATCATCATGTACAAGTTTTGAATACTTTTCAAAATCCCTTTCACCTCTCTTATCTCTTCTATAAATAGAGAAGGCATAAGAGTAAAATAGTATAAATACTATTAGTATTAAGAAAAACTTCGCATATCCTTGTACCGTCATTAGTGTTTCATAATCCATAACAAACCTCTATTTTAAAGAATTTAAATATGCAATTAATGCAACAATTTCAGGAATTTTACCTTCAGCAACAGCTTTTTTAACTTCTTCATTTTTCATATCTGCTGCAATTGCTTTAGCTTCTTCTAAAGCTTTTGCACTTGCTTCTTCCCAAGTTCCAAGTGTAGGCATCCCTTCTTGGTCATAAGGAGTATTAAATACGTTTTTAACTGTTACAGCTTCTGCATAAGCAGTCTCTACATCAGCAATATTTGTAAACTGATGCTTGTAAGCTGGCATAATACTACCTGGAACAACAGCTTTTGGATCTAACATATGGTTTTCATGCCAATCTGTTGTTCTGTAATTTCCAACTCTTAATAAGTCAGGACCTGTTCTTTTTGATCCCCATAAAAATGGTCTATCATATGCATATTCACCACTTAGTGAATACATACCATATCTATCAGTTTCAGCTTTAAATGGTCTGATTAACTGAGAGTGACATGCATTACAAGAATCTTTTATATATACATGTCTTCCAGCAAGTTCTAATACACTATATGGTTTTGTACCAACAGTTGGTCTTGCTTGTTTTGCAAAATCTGGAATAGCCTCAATAATTCCTGCAAATGCAACAAAAATAAATACCATTACCGCAAAGAAAAACGGTCTTTGTTCTAACCAATGAAACATTCTATTCTCCTTTCTTAAGCAGCTGCTGGAGTTGCGTTTACTGGTTCTTTATCAAGAACTCTACCACATTTAATTGTTTTGTAAATGTTATACGCAAACATAAAGAATCCAATTAAATACATTAATCCACCAACAGCTCTAATTGTATAGTATGGATGTAACACTGTAACTGTATCAATGAATGAGTAAACTAATGAACCATACTCATCATAAGCTCTCCACATCATACCTTGAGTAATTCCTGCAATCCACATTGATGTAAAGTACAGAACAATACCTACTGTTTGTAACCAGAATTGTGTTTCCATTAAAGATTTTGAGTAAATCTCTTTTTTGAACATTCTTGGAACCATATGGAACACAGCAGCCATAACCATAAATACAACCCATCCTAGAACACCATCATGTACGTGACCTGGAATCCAGTCTGTAAAGTGTGCAATAGCATTAACAGATTTAATTGATTGAATTGGTCCTTCAATAGTACTTAACATATAGAATGTTGAAGCTAAAACCATAAACTTAATCAGTGTATTTGTTTGTAATTGATTCCACTCACCTTTTAGAGTTAAAAGCATATTAATTGCAGATCCCCAAGAAGGTAAAATTAATACAATCGACATTGTAGAACCCATAGTTTGCATCCAATCTGGAACAGTTGAATAAATTAAGTGGTGTCCACCAGCCCATAAGTAAACAAACATTAATCCCCAGAAAGCTAAGATTGAAAGTTTATAAGAATAAACATTTTGTCCTGACTCTTTTGGTAAGAAGTAATAAACCATAGCAATAATTGGTGCTGTAAATACGAATGCAACAGCATTGTGTCCATACCACCATTGAACTATAGCATCATTTGTACCAGCATACATAGAAACTGATTTTAAAATTGAACCATATCCACCTGAAGCAAAATATGTTGGTACTTCCATATTATTAAATAAATATAGCATTGCAATTGCAATAAATGTACCTATATAATACCAAATTGAGATATATAGAGTTCTTTCTCTTCTAATTCCGATTAAACCGAAAATAGAAACTCCCCATAAAACCCACCATAATACTACTAAAATATCTAAAGGCCACTCTAATTCAGCATACTCTTTTGATGTTGTATATCCCATAAATAGTGTAACAACAGCTAAAAGAATAGTTATAAAGTATAACCAGAAATGTAATTTAGCAATAGTCATTAAGAAAGGTGACTCTTTTAAAGAAACCTTTAAAACTCTTTGTCCAACATAATACCAAGTTGCGAATACTCCACTTAGCGTAAATCCAAATGCAACACCATTTGTGTGAAGTGGTCTTAATCTACTAAATGTACCATACTCACCTGCAAGATAGTTAAGCTCTGGAAAAGCTAGTTGAAAAGCAAGCAGAACCCCAATTGTCATACCAATGATACCAAATAGTATCGTTGTAAATACAAACAATTTAGCAACTGAGTAATCGTACTCCATTTGTGCACCGTTTTGCATCAATTCCTCCTGACGATTTTTATACAAGTCACAATATGTCACTTATTAGCCAAAATCATATCCAAGTGAAACTTAAATTTAACAAAAAAATTAACGATTAATTAACGATTTATAGTACTTCCCATTAATTTTATGAATAAAAAATTAGGATAAAAATTATCTTATTTATAAGATTTTAGAATAATTTGAGTATCTCTTTTTATTGTTTTTTCTTTTAATGCTTCTCTTTTATCGTGAAGTTTTTTTCCTTGTGCAGTTGCAACTTCTACTTTAATCATATTTTTACTATTAAAATATAGTTTTGTACAAACTAAAGTTATTCCATCTTTTGTAACTTTTGAATACATTTTCCCTATTTGTTTTGCATGAAGAAGTAGTTTTCTTGATCTTCTTTCATCTGGTCTGTAAGTTGTATGAGTAGTACTAAGATGTGAAATGTGTGCATTTAATAAAAAAACTTCACCTTTTATAATTCTTACAAATGAGTCTTTTAAGTTTACTCTTCCTTCTCTTATAGCTTTTACTTCACTTCCTTCAAGAACAATTCCAGCTTCAACTGTATCAAGAATTGTATAATCATGAAAAGCTTTTTTGTTTCTAAAAACTAGGTTTTTTTTCTCTTTAATTTTTGCCACTATTTATCCTAAAAAATGAACTTCCACTTCCACTAAAGAACCAAGAATTTTTGCTAAACTCTTCTAGTTTTGGTTCTAGTTTTAATGCTACTTTATATAAATCATTTGCTTCAAATATATTTAAACTCTCTAAAATTTTATCAGATTTTAAAGTAAAAAGCTCTTTATACTCACTTTTTTCTTCAAAATAATCTTTTCTAAATAGTTTAAAAATCTCTCCTGTATTACACTTGATATTTGGAGTAATTACCTCTATATCCAAAGTTTCTTCATCAAATTTTTCAACTACTTCACCAATTCCTTTTACATTTGCACTATCATATTCATAGATAAAAAAAGGAACATCAGCACCAACACTTTTTCCAATTTGTGCTAATTCATCTTTATTTAAATTTAATTCACAATATCTATTTACCATATTTATAAAAGTTGCAGCATTTGAACTTCCACCTCCAAGACCTGCAAATTCTGGTATTTTTTTATCTATTTTTACATAGTAATTTTTGAAAAACTCTTCAACTTTTTTGTATTTTTCTAATAATTTGTATGCTTTATAAACAGTATTTTTTTCTATTGGGCAAGAAAAATTTCCAATAATTTTAAGCTCTTTTTCATTAGATTTAATAAAACTTACCTCATCATAAAGATTTTTAACTCTAACAAATCTTGAATTTAATTCATGATAATCTCCTCTTAATCCTACAATTTTTAAGAAGATATTTACTTTTGCATAAGATTTTTCACACATTTAATATTCCTAAGCTTCTACTACTTTTTCTATATCATTTAAAAGATATTTTACTTCACCATTTTCTATTTCAATAATTGAAAAAATATCATCACACTCTATTATATATTTTCCATCAGCTTTTTCTTCTAAATAATCTATTGATATTTTTTTACCAAACTTTATCCACTCTTTTGTTCCAAAATATCTATTTTTTGGTAAATCTATGTAATCAAGAGGATCTAAGGACCTGTGATTTTGAAAAGTAAATTTTCCTTCACTAACTCTTTCTAAATATGATAGAGTTCCTTTTTTTGATATTTTTTCTAATATTATTTGTGCAAGAGATCTAATATAACTTCCTTCACTAACCTTTGCTTCAAAGCTAATAAATGGGTGGTTGTATTTTAAAAACTTTATATCAAAAACTGTCATTTTTGACTCTTGCAAATCAAAGCTAAAACCTTCTCTTGCAAGTTCGTATGCTTTCATTCCATTTACTCTTTTTGCAGAAAATTTTGGTGGAGTATAGTTTATCTCTCCTTTTAAACTCTCTATAACTTCTTTTAACTGTTTTTCATCTACTTTTTCTTCAAATCCAACATTTAAAACTCTTTCAATATCAAAAGATTCACTCTCAACTCCAAGCCAAATTACAGCTTTATAAACTTTTGGGCTTTTATTTAAATACTTAAAAAGCTTTGCATATTTTCCAAATGCAACAATTAAACACCCTTTTGCAAATGGGTCTAAAGTTCCACTAAATCCCGCTTTTTTATTTTTAAACTCTCTTTTAAACTTATTTAAATAGAAATTTGAACTTATAAACATTGGTTTATCTACAACAAAAAGTCTATTTAAAACTCCAGCTTCATAATATCTTTTTTGCAAAAAAAATCCTTAAATCTTTTCAACAAAAGATGATAAAATCTCTCTTTTTTGTCCACCAAAACTAATTGTAAGTTTATAATCTTTCCCAGCATTTACAGCTTTTTCAACTCTTCCTTGTCCAAAGATTTTATGGTTTACCATATCACCTTTTTTAAATCCTGAACTTTTTTCTATTATTAAACTTCCTTTTACTAAACCACTTTCAACCAAAAATCTACTTTTATTTAGTTGAGTTCTTTTTCCTTTGTAAAATCTTGAATGCACAAAAGATAGTGTTAAATTATCCATAGCTCTAGTAAGTGCTACATAACCTAATCTTCTTTCTTCTTCTAAATCTGTTCCATCACCAATAATTGGGAAAAATCCTTCTTCAAGTCCTATAATAAACAAGTGTTTAAACTCTAAACCTTTACTTGCGTGAATACTCATCATAGATACAGCTTCAGTTGTATATTCGTCATTTTGGCTTTCTAAGGCAATTTCATTTAAAAAATCTTTTAAATCAAGATGTGGATTTTGTTTAAAATAGTCTTTTATATATCCATAAAACTCATCTATATTTGCTTGTCTATCTTGACCATCTGGAAGATTATCATAAGATGCTCTATAATCAAAGGTATCTTCAAATGCATCTAAAAATCTCATTTTTGATTCATTTAAAAGCTCTTTTAAATCTAAAATTGAAGCTTCAAAAACCTTTATTGTTCTAGAATTTTTCTTTCCTACAAGAGCATTTAATTCATCAACACTTGCATCTTGCATAAGTTCAAAAATTGAAGTATTTAACTCATAAGCTTTTGCTTCAAGCTTTTCAATTGTTGTTGCACCAATTCCTCTTTTTGGTTTATTTATAATTCTTTTTATAGAAAAATCATCATTTAGATTTGTTAATATTCTAAAATAAGCTATCAAATCTTTGATTTCAGCTCTTTCATAGAACTTCATTCCACCAACAAGTTTATAGTTTAAACCAGCTTTATTAAAGCCTTCTTCAAGTGATCTTGAAAGTGCATTTACTCTAAATAAAATTGCAATATTACTTGGATTTTCTCCACTTGCTATTAATTTTTTAATATCATCTACAATTTTTCTTGTCTCTTCATTTTCATCATGAGACTCATATATTTTTATAGAATTACCTTTCTCTTTTGTTCCAAGGAGTTTTTTTCCTAATCTATCACGATTATGTTCTATTAAAGAGTTTGCGTGATGTAAAATTGTATCTGTTGATCTATAATTGTGTTCTAGTTTAAACACTTTTACATCTTTGAAGTTTTCAGAGAAATTTAAAATATTTTTAATGGTAGCACCTCTCCATCCATAAATACTTTGGTCATCATCTCCTACAACGCATAGATTATTGTGGCTTGTACATAAAAGCATTAAAAGTCTATATTGAAGCTCATTTGTATCTTGATACTCATCTACCATAATATATTGGTATCTACTACTTACTTGCTCTGCTAGTTTTCTATTTGCTTTTAAAATTTTATAAGGTAAAAGAAGTAAATCATCAAAATCTACAAGGTTATTTTTTAATAGATGTTCTTCGTAATCTTGATAAATTTGTGCTATTTCTTGATATAGTTTTCCTTGTGCTTGAGCCTTAACCTCTTCAACACTTAATATTGAGTTTTTATATCTTGAAATTTCACTTGCAAGAAGTGCACTTGGAATATCTTTATTAATATTTTTTAAAACTCTTTTTTTATCATCACTATCAATAATAATAAAATTATTTTTTCTATCCAGCTCATTTATATAAAATTTTAAAAATAGCAGTCCAAACTTATGAAATGTACAAAGTAGTGGTGGAGTGTTTATCTCTTGATTACTTAATAAAAAATATGCCCTATCCCTCATTTCAGAAGCTGCTTTATTTGTAAATGTAAGTGTTAATATAGATTTTGGATCTATTCCAATCGAGATTAAATAAGCTAATCTTGTTGTAATAGTTTTTGTTTTTCCACTTCCTGCACCTGCAAGAATGAGTAGTGGTCCATCTATATGCTGTGCAGCATTTTTTTGAGATTCATTTAATGATATTAATAAGTTTTCAGACATTTTTTTCTCCATATAATATTCTATTATAGCATAATTAAAATAAATTATTTATTTTGCTTAATTATTCTATATATAAATAAATGTTATTATTATGATAATTTATTTTTGGAGATTTAAATGCTCAATGATTTTGCAAAATTAGAGACTTTTTTAACAGTTGTACGAGAAAAGTCCTTTTCAAAGGCTTCTGCAAAGCTTGGAATTTCACAACCAGCAGTTACACAGCAGATGAAATTTATAGAAGAATACTTAGATGTTCAAATTGTTGATAGAAAGAAAAATGGTATAAAACTTACAAAAGAGGGACAAATTCTTCACTCTATTGCTTTAAAAATAGAAAAGTGTGTAAGTAATGCTGAAAAAGAGTTATTAAAAATTATGAATAAAAATGTAACTTTTATTTTTGGTGCTAGTTTTATTATTGGAAATTATATTCTTCCTAGATTTTTGAATACTTTAAAAGAGAATATAAGAAATGATGTTTCTATAAATGTATCTGTTTCTCATGAAGCAATTGAAGATTTACTAGATAAAAAAATTGATATTGCTTTAGTTGAAAATTATATTCCAAATGATGAGATAATATATAGAGAGTGGATGGAAGATGAGATTGTGATTTTCTCAAACCAAAAACTTCCGCTAAAAGCAAAAGCTGAAGATTTACTATCTTATAAATGGGTTTGTAGAAATCCCGAATCAAACACTAGAATCTTATTTAAAGAGAATCTTGAAAAAGCGAACTATCCTGATTGTGATACTTTTAATGTAACAAGTGAAGTAACAAGTGCTACAACTATTGTTCAGACTGTTTTACACTCAGACAAAGAAGATATTCCAACAGTTTCAATTGTATCAAGAAATGCTATTGAATCACTACTAAAAGCTGGTGCTTTATATGAGTCAAGAATTGGAAATCAAAAAATGCTAAGAAAACTATATATTGCATATAGAAAAGATAGAAAAAGCGATGCTTTTATAGAAAATGTAGTTGATTATCTACTAAAAATTAAATAGCAAATAGCTATTTAATTTTACACTATTTTATACTAAATTTCCCTATTTTTATAACTCTTTTGCCTTCTATAAATCACACTCAACTCTATTTCTACCACTATTTTTTGCTCTATACAATAGCTCATCTACTGCTATTAATACATCATTGATTGTTTTATCTGCACTCATAGACTCTACGCCAAAACTAGCAGTTAATACTCTATCATGCTCTTTTAAAATATCACTTTTTGCTATCTTATCTCTTAGGTTTTGAGCAACTATTACTGCACTCTCTTTTGTCGTAAAAGGTAGTATTATCAAAAACTCTTCCCCACCCCATCGACCGATTGTATCTGTATTTCGTAAGCTTGATTTTAGTAGCTTTGCTATAGAAACCAACACCATATCTCCTACTAGATGCCCATAGGTGTCATTTATAGATTTAAAATAATCAATATCTAACATTATGATAGCCGTATGATAGCTAGAATTTCTATCTATTTTGTTTTTTTCTTGCTCCATAATTTTATCAAGCTCAAAACGATTATAAATATTTGTAAGCTTATCAGTTATAGATAACCTTTTTAGTTTCTCATTTAATTTGCTCACTTTTCTATGGTAGACAAATTGCCCCATAATTATTGAAAAGATAAAAAATGAGATTACCACAATCTCTTTTGAACTCAGCCATCCAACCTGCTTTACAATCGGTGTCCAGTTATTTAAAAACTCTTGTTTTTTCGACTCATCTAAATCATCTACTAGTTTATTAAAAATTTCACCAAGAAGTGGCTCATCATTTCTTGTAGCAAGGCAAAGATCATCTTGCATGTCAAATTTTAGTGCAAACTTTAGGCTATTTGCATACTCTTTTTGTATAGCAGCAAGCACTAAAGAGTTATCAACATAACCATATACGACACCTTTTGCTACAAGATCTAGACCATCTTGAATGGATAGAACTTCTACAAGTTTAATCTGTTTTAGATTTAGTTTTATATGCTCGGCAAAAAAATGCCCTTTTAGTATGGCTATCTCTTTGCCGTTTAGAAAAGAACTATTTTGAATAAAAGGTTTATCTATCCTTGTTGCCAAAACTAGTGGTAAACTTAATACTGGTTTAGTAAAATCCATATAGAGCTTTCGCTCATCATTTGGTGAAATAGATGAGATAATATCACACTCTCTATTTTTAAAAAACTCTATAGATTCTGACCAACTTTTAGTGGGAACTAGATTGATTACTTTATTTAATTTTTGTTCAAATAGCTCTATTATATCCTTTGTAACTCCTTGTAGCTCTGAATCTTTAATGTACTCTATGGGAACTTGGCTTGGTGCTACACAAAGCTTCAAGCTCTCTTTACTATCTAGATACTCTTTCTCTTTTTTAGTAAGTGTAAACTTTTTATCTCCAAAAAGACTATCTTTGTCAAATACGAGAGTCCCTACATTTGCCTCATTTTCTATCGTTTTTGCATAGATTAGCTGCTTTAGTAGTCTTTGTGTAAAGTCGGAACTAACCTTGCCAATGGGTATAAAATCGCTCATAACTAACTGCTTTACTACATTTGCTTCAAAAAGTAGTGCTTCTTTTGATTTTAAAACTCCATATTTTTGCTTTAGAAGATCTACAATCTCCTCTTGATTTTCGATTGCGTATTTCCAACCACGATTTGATGCCTCTATAAACCTAGCAGTTCTATCATAGTTATCTTTTGCCTCATTTATAGAGCTATAGAGATTTATACCACTAACAATAAATCCGTAATCAGCTGGATCTATAATGTTATATGCTATTTTTCTTTTATCTAATTCATAAATCTGATTTGATTTAAATGCACTCATCACATCTACTTTCCCATTTACAAAATCATCAATATTAAATGTATGAGATATAATATTACTATTTGAACTGTTAATATTAAAATGCTCAAACAAAAGTGCTAATGAACTATATTTTAACTCATCTTTTGCACCCATAATATTCTTACCAACTAAATCCAGAGGGTTTTTTATATTAGGTTTTGTCACTAAAATTAATGGTGATTTTTGCAGATATGTTGCTAGTAGCACTGCAGGAGAGATTGAACCTTTATCCAAAATAATATTTGAGTTTGATATTCCATAGTTTGCTTTTTGATTTAAAACTTCATAAACAACATCTACATTTGTTTTATACTCTCTTAAATCAACATCAAGTCCAACTTTTTCATAAAAGCCCTTCTCTTTTGCCGCAATAAATCCTGCAAACTCAAATTGATACTTCCAATTTAGCTGAACTGATATTTTTTCAACACTATTTGTATTTGCAAATAGTGTTGAAATAAAAGAAAAGATAAGAATTACAATATAGAATATTTTTTTATTCATATTTGTTCCATTGTGTATTTTTAATTAATATTATTTTTTAACGAAATAATCTCCATCAAAACTCTCTAATGCATAGTGTCTATCATTTCCAATTGCATTTACTAAATCTTCAAGTGATAAATACTCTAAACTATCAGCCTCAATATATTCACAAAGCTCATCTTTTGTCATTTTTGTAGAAATTAACTCCTCTTTTGTTGGAGTATCTATTCCATAAAAACAAGGGTATTTTATTTCAGGACTTGCAACTCTAAAATGAACTTCTTTTGCACCTGCTTCTTTTAGCATTTTTACTATTCTTTTAGAAGTTGTTCCTCTTACAATTGAATCATCAATTACAAGTAAAGATTTTCCAGCAATAATTGAACTCATAGGACTTAATTTCATTTTAACTTTGCTATTTCTCATCTCTTGAGTTGGCTCAATAAATGTTCTTCCTACATAGTGATTTCTAATAATTCCATATTTAAAAGGGATTCCACTTTGTGCAGAATAACCTAATGCTGCAGGTACTCCACTATCAGGAACTGGTACAACCATATCAACTTTTATATTGCTATTTGCATCATTAAAAGCCAGTGCTTTCCCCATATTTTCTCTTGTCGTGTATACATTTTTTCCATCAATTACTGAATCTGGTCTTGCAAAATATACATATTCAAAAGCACAAGGTCTAAACTCTGCTTCATAAAGCTGTATTGATTCAGGTTCATCTTCTTCACTAAAAATCAGCATTTCACCTGGTCTTATATCTCTTATAAACTCAGCTTCAAGTAGATCAAAAGCACAAGTTTCACTTGCAACTATATATCCACCACTTCTTAATTTTCCTAAAGACAAAGGTCTAATTCCGTATTTATCTCTTATTGCAAATTGTTTACTTCTACTTTGAACTATAAAACAGTATGCACCAACTGTTCTTTCTAAAGCTTCAATAATTCTATCTCTTAAGTTATCTTTTGAGTTTTTTGCAATTAAGTGTATTAAGTTTTCTGTATCCATTGATGTTTGGAAAATTGCACCTTTGTCGATTAAGTCTTGCCTAACTTCCTCTTTATTGATTAAATTTCCATTTTGAACAATTGATATTTCACCTAGTTTGTATTTTGCATAAACAGGTTGTGCATCTAAAACAGAGTCACTTCCAGCTGTTGCATATCTGTTATGACCAATAGCCATATTTCCTTTTAAATAATCCAAACTAGCTTCATCGAAAACTTCAGAAACCAAACCTTTATCTTTTTTTGTATATATTTTTCCATCACACGAAGATGATATTCCACTTGCTTCTTGACCACGATGTTGCATAGCAAACAACGCCATGGACGCCAATCTTGCAGCATTAGCATTACCATATATTCCTACAATTGCACACATATTTTTTATTCCTTTTAAATGGTTACCATTAAATTTGACTATATTTAGTAATTCTAAAATATAGGGAAAAGTCTTGCACGAAGTAAAATTTTGCCTCGTACGAACAAAAGAGCTTTTAAAGCTCTTTTCGTAAATAGCTATTATAAAGCTAATAAATCCACTCTATTTATAAACCTAAAGCGTCATTTATAGAGTAAAGTTTTGCATCTTTTGTAACAATCCATTTTGCAACTTTCAATGCACCTTTAGAAAAGGTATTTCTAGCAGTTGCAGTATGATTTAACTCCAAAAATTCACCATCATTATAAAACCCAACTGTATGTCTTCCAACGATATCTCCACCTCTTAAAGCCATAACAGCAATCTCATCTTTTGTTCTAGCACCAATTAGACCATCTCGTCCAGAAACTCTTACATCATCAAGATTTAAATCTCTTGCATTACTTGCATGTTCTGCTAAAGTTAATGCAGTTCCAGATGGTGCATCAACTTTATGTCTATGATGTTGTTCTACAATTTCTATATCAAAATCTCTCAAAGTTTTTGATGCAAGTGCTACAAGTTTATTTAAAACTGCAACCCCTAAGCTCATATTTGTTGCATATAAAATAGGTACAAGTTTACTAGCTTCTAAAAGTAGATTTTGTTGGTGTTTACTAAGACCTGTTGTAGCAATTACAAGTGCTTTTCTTTTTCCACCTTCAACAACTGCACTTAAAAGTTTTTCAGTTGCAACTGGGCTTGAAAAATCTATAATTACATCACTTTCATCAAATAATACATCAATATCATTTGTTACAACTGTATTTTCAGGTAAAACTTTCTCAATTTTATCAAAAACATGAACACAAGCTAATCTTGCTTGTTCATCATTTTTTAAATCATCAATTAATAGACTTCCAACTCTACCTGAACTTCCCAAAATACCTATTTTAATCATTTTTTATCCTAAATACTCAATTATATCAACTGCTGCTGTTGCACCATCACCTGCTGCACAAACAACTTGTTTTGCTGCATCAATTCTAATATCTCCAGCTGCCCAAAGTCCTTTTGTAGTTGTTCTCATTTTTAAATCAACAACGATTTCCCCACTATCAATTACATCACATAAGAAGCTACCATCTTCTTGTTTTAGTGGCTCATTTAATACATTTCTTCCAACAAATACAAATACACCTGGTGTTGGTAAATCTCTAATTTCACCTGTTTTATTGCATTTTACTTTAAGTCCAGTAACTCCACTCATATCACCAAATACTTCTTCAACACTTACATTTGTAACTTCTTCAATATTTGCTGTTTTTTTAATATTTTCAATTGTACTTGGTGCTGCTCTATACTCATCTCTTCTATGTACTAAATATACTTTACTACACATTTTTGATAAATAATAAGCCTCTTCTAGTGCTGAATCTCCACCACCAACAACTGCTACTTCTTTTCCTTTGTAGAAAAATCCATCACAAGTTGCACAAGTTGAGATTCCTCTTCCAAAGAACTCATTTTCTCCTTTAAACCCAGCTCGTCTAGGAACTGAACCTGTTGCAAACAGAACAGATCTTGCTTCAAACTCTTTACCTTCAGCAGTAATTATTTTGAAGTTTTCTCCATTTTTAAGTACAGATTTAACCTCAGCCATTTCATGCTTTAAACCAAATTTTTGACACTGCTCTGGCCATGTTGCCATTAAATCCATTCCAGTCATAACAGGTCCTTGACCTGGATAGTTTTCAATCTCACTTGAACCTGTTATTTGACCACCTGGCATTCCCATTTCAAACATAACAACATTTTTTAATCCACCTCTTGTAGCATATAATCCTGCTGTTAATCCTGCTGGTCCACCACCAACTATTGCTAAATCTAACATATAAACTCCTCTTATATTTTAATATTTAAACTTCAAAAGCAAATTATTCCAAAAAAACCAAGCATTTATTTTACTAAATTTTTCTATAAGCTGAAATAAAATTATTTAAGTTTTGTGGAAAAATTTTATCATTTAATATTTTATATTTCTCTTAAATTTCTACAATTAAAAAAAGGAAGATGTAAAACACCTTCCTTTTTCCATTGTCTAAAACCCTCTATTATAGTAAAGAGTTAATTTTATCTGTAAATGCTTGTTTTGAAGAAGCACCAATCATTTGATCAACAATCTCTCCATCTTTCATAAAAATAATTGTAGGAATTGATCTAATTCCATATTTTACTGCTAAATCTTGCTCTTCATCTGTATTTACTT
>CANRCH010000008.1 GCA_947629065.1 uncultured Aliarcobacter sp. | reverse complement strand
CCATGAATACCATCTTTTGGATTATTTGTTTCAACTTTTACTAAACCACTTAAAGTTCCAAAATTTTCCACATCATAAGGACCTTCTATTACTGTTAATTTTTTAATATTATTAGTAACAATATGAGAAGTTGGAGGATCCATTCTGTTTGGACATGCTCCATAGATTTTTGCATTATCTATTAAAATATTTATATTGTCCTTTTTTTGACCTCTTAATATAATATCATTTGCTATACCATTTCTTCTTACCATTTGAATATTTGCAGAGTTTTTACTTAAAGCTTCTGCTAAATCGGCACTTTTTAGCTCCTCTTTAGATATATCTTTTAATAAAATCGAGTTTGAACTCTCTATAATATTTACATCTTCTAAAATTGTTGCTTCATTTGCACATAAAAAAGTTGCACAAAATAGGGATAAGTAGATTTGTTTTCTTGATAAATAATTCAATTTTAACTCCTTTAAATTATTTTTTTTATTATTACAATATGGTGTTAATTTTGTGTTAATTATTTATAAAATTATATAAATTTAACAACAATTGGCTAAACTGTAATATAAAAAATTATAAAAGGAAAATAGATGGAAGAAACAATAGCAGTTGTAGTTGCGTTGCTGTTTTTTGCAATAGTAATTATCTCAAAAGGTGTAAAAATAGTATCTCAATCAGATTTATATGTGGTTGAAAGATTAGGGAAGTTTCACAAGGTTTTAAGTGGTGGATTTCACATAATTATTCCAATAATTGATCAAATAAGAGCAAAACTTACTTCAAGAGAACAGCTTGTAAATATTGAAAAACAAGCAGTTATCACAAAAGATAATGTAAATATATCTATTGATGGAATTGTATTTTGTAAAGTTGAAGATGCAACAATGGCTACATATAATGTTGTAAACTTTAAGCACGCAATTGCAAATCTTGCAATGACGACTCTAAGAGCTGAAATTGGAGCTATGGTACTTGATGATAGCTTATCAAATAGAGAAAGCTTAAATGCAAAACTTCAAACAGAACTAGGAAGTGCAGCTGCAAATTGGGGAATAAAAGTTACAAGAGTTGAAATAGCTGATATTTCAGTACCACCTTCAATAGAAAAAGCTATGAATATGCAAATGGAAGCTGAAAGAGAAAAAAGAGCAATTCAAACAAAAGCAGAAGCACAAAAAGAGGCACAAATACGAGAAGCTGAAGCATTTAAACAAAGTGAGATTTTAAAAGCAGAAGCAATAGAGCGAATGGCAGATGCAAAAAAATATGAACAAGAAAAAATAGCAGCAGGTCAGCAAGAAGCTATGAATTTAATAAACCTTGCAATGAGCCAAAATGAAAAAGCAGCTGAGTTTTTACTAGCAAAAGATAGAGTTGAAGCTTTTAAAGCATTAGCAGAAAGTGGAAGCACTGATAAAATGATTTTACCTTATGATGTAGCACAAATGATTGGAAGCACTTCTGTTTTAGGGGATGCATTCTTCAAAGGTGCAAGTAACAGTAAACCAAATAACGGATAAAAAATGGGCTTTTTCTTACTTTTAGCAATAGGAATTATATTAATCGCACTTGAAGTTTTTGTAACTTCATTTGTGGTTATTTGGTTTGGATTAGGGTTTTTATTAGTCTCAATTATTGAAGTTTTTTATCCATTTGAAAATATATTTATACAAATATCCTTAGTTTCTATTTTTTCACTGCTTCTTCTATTTTTATTTAGAAAAAGAGTTAAAAACAGGTTCTTTAAAGCACAAAAAGAGATAAAAGATGATTTTCTAAACGAAAGCGGTTATGGTGAAGTAAAGAGTGGAAAAATATTTTTTAAAGGAACTTTTTGGGATTTTGAAGCTAGTGTAGATGTAGATTTATATAAAGAAAAAGATAAAGTTTTTGTAGAAAAAACTAAAAATAATATAGCATATATTAAAAAAGTATAGCAAATCTATTTTGCTATACTTTTATTTTTCATAATATAAAAAGCAACACAGATTATAAAAATACCAAACGATTGTAACATTCCCATTGTTAGCCAATTTCCAGCTAAAAATCCAAGTTGTGAATCTGGTTCTCTATAAAACTCTGCAATAATTCTTGCAATTGCATAGAATATTCCATAAAGTAATGCTAGTTGCCCATCAAATGTTTTTCTTTTTCTAAAGTATAGAAGAAGTAAAAATACAACTAAACCTTCTAAAACAGCTTCATATAGCTGTGATGGGTGTCTTAAACTATTTCCTACATAAATTCCCCATGGAACTTCTGTAACTCTACCTACAAGCTCTTGATTAAAGAAGTTTCCAAGTCTTCCAAAAATATATGCAGCACTAATTCCAAGAACTGCAATATCAGTTACAAACCAAAAATTAACTTTCTTTCTTTTTGCAAATAGAAGTGAAGCGATTATAAATCCAATAAATGCACCATGATAACTCATACCAGAAATTCCAGCATAAACACCATTTATATATGGATTAAATATTTGCCAAGGGTTTGTTAAATAATACATAGTGTGAGTATCATAAAATAGTATATATCCAAGTCTAGCACCCAAAATTACACCAATTTCAGCCCACCAAATATATGAATCGAAGATATCTTCTTTTATATTTATCTTGTCATATTTTATAAACCATTTTGCTATAAAAATGGCACTAAGAAGTGCCAAAGCATACATAATTCCATACCAATGAACAGCAACTGGGCCTAAATTAAAAGCAACAGGATCAAAATGCGAATATATATTTTGCCAAAACTGCATATTAATCTTCTAAGGCTTCAGCTATTAGCTCAATTGGGTTTTTAAATACTACATCAACATCTGCGTGGTATAAACTATCTGTAATTTGCATTCTACAAGCACTACACTCAGCACTTACTATTTGTGCTTTTGTATCTCTTATCATGGCAGCCTTTGGAGCACCTGCAGCTCGTGCAAAATCAAATCTCTCTGTTTGCATAGTAACTCCACCAAATCCACAGCATCTGTTTGAATCGCTCATCTCTTTAAGCACATAGTTTTGTTTTAAAAGCTCTCTTGGTTCTCTCCAAACGCCTTGCATTTTTTTCGCATGACATGGGTCATGATAAGTTACCATTTGGTCAAACTGTTTTCCACTTTCTGCTAACATCTGTTTTAATTGTGTACTATTTTCAAGCCATTTTGTAGCCATGAAAATTTTGCTTGAAAGTTTTTTTGCTCTTTCTTTCCATTCTGGTTGATTGTGTAAATAGTGCTCCCAATCTTGGTTAATCATAGCACTACAAGTAGCTTCTGGAATTAAAACAGCATCAACTTCATCTATCCACTCTTCAAAATACTCTATATTTTTCTTAGTTAAATAATCAACCGTATCAAATGCACCTGTAAAATATGCAGGTGCTGAACAGCAAAGTTGTTTTTTTGGAATAAATATATCAAGATCTAGTTTTTTTAGAATTTTTACTAAACTATCTCCTGTTTTTGTATATGTATAGTTACTCATACACCCTATAAATATGGCAACTCTTCCTTTTTTAACATCATCTTTTGCTCTTATGTTTTCTGGATATTTGTTTAAGAAACTTACACTATCAGCATAAGGTAAAGCTCTATCTTTTTTTACAATTGGAAGTGAAAATCGTGGTGTCGCACTTTTTTTCTCTGCATCAATTTTAATTCCACATGTTTGGAACATCCAACCTAGTTTTGACATAAAATCCATAATTTTTCTATGTCTTAAAAGGAAGAAAAATAGCCTTTTATACCAAGCAATTCCATATTTTTTTGCAATATCATATCTTACTTGCTCAATAATCATATCTGTTGGAAGTGAGTTTGGACAAACTTCAACACAATTAGTACATAAAAAACAAGATTCAAAAATCTCTTTTGCAGTTTTGTCTAACTCTAATTCATCTCTTTTATATGCACCCAAAAGGTCTATAAAACCTCTGGGGCTCGTAGCTTCATCTTGATTTATATTAAAAATAGTACAAACAGGTTTACATTTTCCACATTTAATACAATCATCTGAAATCTTTGTATAATCAAATTTTTCCATTTAAATTTACCTATATCTTTATTAAATAATTTATAAAAAAAATAATATACAAAAACTTTAGTTAAAGCTTATTGAATAAGCTTTATGGAAGTTGTGAAATAGCTTTTATTTTATGCTCTAAGTTACTATTTGTTCTAAAAATTCCTTGCTCTATAAGTGCTTTATAATTACTATTTTCAACTCTTTTAAATGCTTCAAGATATAGTTTATTTGCTATTTCAAGTTCATTTTGTGCTTCAAAAATAAGTGCTAAATTATAAATACTTTCTATACTTTGACCTTGTGTTTCTTTATCTAGTTTTGCAAAAATATCTTTTGCACTTTCTAAATTTCTATTTTCAAGCATTTTTACAGCTTTTTTGAACTCCTCTTTTTGCTCTTTTGTATAAGTAAATTTTTCTTGAATATCTTTTAAATCATCAATAATCTCAATATCAAAATAGATATAACTAGGAGAAATATCTCTAATTATATCTTTTGCAATTTGCCTTGCTAAATCTTGATTTACTATATTTGCGTTGTTTCTTGCACTTATATGATTTGGAAATGGGCTGTATGAGTAGTAGCCATAGAAGCATTGATGATCTCTTGAAGATCTTGAATATGTGTTTGAAAAAATTGTCTCACCACTATTTGTTCTAATTAAATTTATATTTGTGCTTACATTAAAACTTGCATCTTCACAAGGAATATATCTTACATAATACTCTACACAATGCCTTGTTTTACTATGTTTATCATAAGAAAAGTATCTACATCTACCAAAATCTACCTCTTCTTGATAGTAAACATTATAATCTGCACTTGAATTTACTACTTCTCCTTTTAATACGGCATCACTAAAATTTAAGTTATTTTGTAGAGAAAAAACCTTTTTATTTTCTACTATATTGTTTGAAATCTCATCTGCAATAGCTTGTGTTTGATATACACTATCATTTGAAAACTGCTCTAAAAAGATTGAATTTACTTTTATTCCTTCCACTTTTGAAGCCTGAAGTGCTTGAATTGTAAGTTTAGGAGTACAAGCTGTAAGTAAAAAGATTGAAGAAATTACTAAAAAAATATTAATAGTATTTTTCATGAAAAGTCCTTAAAATTAATTATTATTTGCCATATTATAGTAGTTTTGTAAAATAAAAGTTTAAAATAAAGTTTAAAAATGAGATAATAAAATATAAAAGAAAAAAGGAAGTTTATGTATCTGTTTGGTTTTGGTTCATTAATAAATATTAAAAGTGCTCAAAAATCTTTTAAAAATAGGGTTTTAAAGCAAGATGATTTAGTTGTAGTTTCACTTCTTGGATATAAAAGAGTTTGGAACTCTATTGAAAATGTTATTTTTGATACAAATGAAGAAAAAGCTGTTTTTTTAAATATAGAAGAGGATAAAAACTCTTTAATTTATGGTGTTGTTATAAAAATTGATGAAGATGAATTTGAAGTTTTAAAACAAAGAGAAAAAAATTACTCTTGTATAAAAATAGATGCAAAAGCTATAAAAAACCTAAAACTAGATGGTGAAATATATGCTTTTATGACAACAAATGAAGAAAAATTAGCAAAAAAGGATGATAAAGATGTTGTAATTCCACAAAAATATATTGAAATTTTAGAAGAAGCTTTAGAAAATTATGATGAGGATTTTAAAAATAATTTTAAAATCTGTTTAGAAGACTTTCCATTTCCTATAAAAAAAGATAACTATATTTTTAGTGACCCAATTCAAAACAAAGCAAGTGGAAGAGAGTAAATGCAAAAATTAAATCTAGTAACAAATGCTCTTTATGAAAGTTGTAGAGAAAATCCCACTTCAAATATTATAAAAAAAAATGAAAACTCCTTAGAAATAACTTTTTTAAAAGATGATAATTTAGAAAAAATAGAGATAGAATTAGATTTACTATTTACAAAAAATAGGTTTATTTCAAACATAAAAAGAGGTTTTAGGCGATTAATTGCTCCAAGTTTATCAATTTTTGCACTACTTTTTATGCTTTTAGCTTTGGCTATTTTTGAAGATTTTTTCAAAAAATTAATTTTTGAAAGACCTTTGGTGTTTGCTTTTGAAGATATTATCTCTTTAGTGTTTGTTCTGATTTTTGTATCTGTTTTAGTTTTGATGCCTTCAATTATGAGTATTGGTGCTGATGAGTTTAAAAACTTTTTATCATCTTTTTTTAATAAAAATGTAGCAAAAAGACAAAAAATAAAATCATATCTTAGCTCTTTGAATGAAAAATGTGAAATAAATATATACAATTTTGATATATATGATGAAAAAGATGAGATATATGTAGTTTTTTTTAAGACACTTTTAGAAAAATTCAACAATATAAATCTATATATAAGAGAAAATAATCAAGATAAGGTTCTTGGTTTTTTAAAAAAACATACAAAAACTCAAATAAATATTATTAAAAAACCTCCTAATAAAGATGTTAATTTTGATTTAACTTATATGCTTTCAAGTGCTGAAAATAGATATTTTGAACTACTAAAACTTTGCTCTTATGATGAGTTTAAAGATGGAAGAAATTTTGTATCACTTGAACTTTTTGAATATTTGGGAAAAGATTTTATAAAGTTTGATAAAAGTTTGAATAGTGGTTTTGATTTTGAAATTCAAAGTTTTATAAATAGATGTTTTAATGATTTTTATTTTTTAAAACAAGAAAAATCTCTTCAACACTTTTTTGTAAATAGTTTAAAGGCTGAAAATATAAATAAAAATAGTTTTGAATTTTCTCAATATTTAAGAAACCATCTTGAAGATATTGTAGTAAAACTAGAAAATCCAATCTCTTTTATGATTTTGTTTAAATATCTAAAATCTATTGTGCTAGATGAAAAAAGAGTTATTAAAATTTTAGAAAAATTTATAAAAAGTGTAAAAAATAGGCAACAATATGAGTTTATAAATAGCTTCTGGCTTGAAATTGCAGGAGAGATGTTTGAAATAAATTTTGATAATTTTGAAGAGACAAGTAAATCATACTATAGAAAAATATCTATAGAATCTTTGGATGATTTGGCATTTTTATTTGAAAGATCTGGAAATTTTGAACAAGCAATTTTGATTTATAAATATTTATTTGAGATAAATCCAAATAAATATGCATTAAATATCTCATCTTTATATGAAAGAATGGGAGATATGCAAAATGCATTTTTGATTTTACCAAAAGAATTAAAGCTAAGTGAAAACAAAAAACCAAGTGATTTAGAAGTAAGATACTATCAAAGAAAAGCAGCATTTATAATAATTTCAAGTCAAGATGTGAGTAAAAAAGAGGAAGCAATTAAGAGTTTAAAAAAGCTTGAAAATCTTATTTTTTCTCATAATGAAGATAATAATGCACTTTGGTTGTGGCATTTTTATAATATAAATGCAAATTTATGTGAATGGAAAAAAGATTATAATAAAGCAATAGAGTTTTATAAAAAGTGCTTACAAATACCAAGTTTGGGTTATTTTGAATATGGTGCTACTTTTGTAAATATGGCTATATCTTATAGGTTTTTGTATATAAATAACAAAAATGAAGAGTTTTTAGAACAAGCTATAAAATATGGAGAAGTTGGATTGAATTTAAAGGAACTTGTTGGTGAAAAGGATGAAATGCCAATTGTTTATCACAATTTTGTACTTACAATCTTGTATAAAGTATCACAAAATTATGATGAAAAATTAGTAAAAATAGCAAGTAAATTTGCAAAAAGTGCCTTAGAGATTTTAAGAAGAACAAACTCTAAAAAAAGATTAGGAATGGTTTTAATAGAGAACTACATTTTATCTGTCATAAAAAATGAAAATAGTGAAGAGTTAAAGAAAAAAATAGAAGATTTTAAAGATGAGATTTCAAATAGTGAAATAGAAAATATGAGAATGATTTATAACAACTTTAAAGAGAAAAACAAAAAATTTACTTTAAAGCTATGAATATATGATAAAATAACAAATCATTAACAAAGAAGAAGATATGGATTTTAGGTATTTATTTAGCAAACTTTACCAAAGATTAGGAATAGGAATAATTCTTATTTTTTTTATCTCTACTCATATTTTAATAATTATTGGAAACTCTTCAATAATAAAGTATGCAATTTTTGAAATAGAAAACGATGCAACACTTATAAATAGAAGTGGAATGATAAGAGGTGGAGTTCAAAGAGTTGCTAAATTAGTACTTGAAAACCAAGATGAAAAAGAGCAAGCAGAAAGAATAGACAATATATTTTCAGAGTTCTTAAGTAGAAGAGAAATATAGACTTGTAAGTTTTAAAATGCACAACTTTGTAAAAAAACTTGAAGATTTAAAAGTAGAGTGGATAAATTTTAAATCTATAATAGATGAGTATAAAGCTAATCCATCTTTAGAAAATAAAAATATAGTTTTACAAAAAAGTGAGAAGTTTTGGTATTTAAGTGAAGATGCTTTGAAAACTGTTGCTGATATATCTGCTAGTAAAATGTTGATTTTAAAAATCACTTATGTTGTGTTTTTTATAGATTTTATTTTGATTTTGTTTATTATGTATTTAATAAATAAAAATATAAGACAAAAGCTTGAGGTTTTATCAAGAAAAGATAGCCTAACAAAAATTAATAATAGAAATTCATACAATGAAAGACTAAAAATCGAGCTAGATTCAAGTAGTAGATATAAAAACAGTTTTTCATATATTATGTTTGATATAGATTTTTTCAAATCAATAAATGATAATTATGGTCACGATAAAGGCGATGATGTTTTAAAATCTATTTCAAAACTTGTTGAGGAAAATATTAGAGCAAGTGATGATGTTTTTAGAATAGGTGGCGAAGAGTTTGTGATTTTAGCAAAAGGATTAGATAAGGACTCTTTGGCAGTTTTTTGTGAAAAGATTAGAAGAAAAGTAGAAGAGTTTGATTTTAACTTGGTAAAACAAATAACTATCAGTTTGGGTGCAACAATATACAAAGATGGTGATGATGCAAATATAATCTACAAAAGAGCTGATGAAGCACTATATAGTGCAAAAAACTCTGGAAGAAACAAAACAGTAATCCTTTGAAATATAGCCTAAAAATCTGATATAATAATCTTTATGATTATTATAGATAAATACAAGCATACTTTTTTAAATATATTTCTCCTTTTTACTATTTTCATATTTTCTATTGGGCTTGAATATAGTAGATTTTTAGATTTTAGAACTGAAGAGTTTTTTTCTCTTGAAGCAAAACTTATAAATATATATAAAAAAGATAATTTTGATATCTATAAATTTCAAGGCAAAAACTTTGATTTTTTTACTAAAGTAAGGCGTGTAAAAGTAGAAATAAATGAAGAAAACTACAAAAAACTAGATAGTTTTTATATAATAATCTCTTCAAAAAATATAAATTTTCTTGAGTATTTAAAAGGTTTTTTTACCACAAACTACTATTTAGAAAAAATAGAAACTAAAGTACAAAATAGCTTTTTGAATATTGAAAATATTATTTTAGATAATATTAGAAAAAACCACACTTCAAGTGATATTATAGAGCTTTTTGATGCACTTTTTTTGGCAATTCCTGTAAATGTAAACTTAAGAGAAGTCTTTACAGATTACTCTATTAGTCATTTAATAGCACTTTCTGGCTTCCATTTAGTTGTATTGTCATTTTCTATATATTGGATTATTTACTATTTTTATAGCTATTTTCATCAAAAATATTTCCCTTTTAGAAACAAAAAATATGACATAATTTTATTTTCAATTGCTGTTTTATTTTATTATCTGCTTCTTACAAATATAGTTCCATCACTTTTAAGAGCTTTTGTGCTTTTTTGTTTGGGTGTTTTTTTGCTTAGATCAAATATCAAAATACTATCTTATACAACTTTGTTATATACATTTTTAATAGTTATTTCCTTGTTTCCTAAATATATATTCTCTATTGGTTTTTGGTTTTCAACAATGGCTGTTTTTTATATATATTTGTTTATGCAATATTTTAAATCTATGAACAAGTGGCTAATGCTACTATTTTTTAATATCTGGATGTTTTTGATTTTTAATCCAGTTGTTCACTATTTTTTCTATCAAACAGCTTTAGAGCAGTTTTATTCAATTCTACTTACAATCTTTTTTACAATATTTTATCCACTTGAAATAGTGGCACATATTTTTATGTTTGCAAATATTTTTGATGGACTTTTGGAGAGTTTTTTAAATAGTAAAGTAGAAATATATATGATAAAAACACCTTTATGGCTATTTATTTTATATATTATCTACTCATTTTTTTCAATATTTAATAAAAGAGCTTTTGTTATTTTAAATATTTTGATGATAGGGTTTAATCTATATCTATTTTTTTAAAATAGATATAGATGACTTTTGATTAATTATCAATTAAATTTTAAAATTTTTATAATTAGTTTTTCAAAACTTTGTTTAAAGTGTATGCCAAATCTTCATCCAAATCATCCCAAGAGCTTAGCATCCATTTTAAATAACTAGCATCTTTTCTAGCAACTTCACTTATATCTTCACCTTTATATTTTCCAAATCTAAAAGTTTTTACAAATACAGGAGTTGCAGTTAATTCAACAAGTTTTTGCATAGGATTTTCTTGTGGATAAAGTTCTCTTGCTTTACTTACAAGTTTTGTTAAAAATAGTTTCATTACTAGTACATCACCTATTGCATCGTGTGCTTTTATAGTGATATTTAGCTTATTTGCTTCAAGTTCTTCTGTTTTATATAAATCAAGTGCATATCTTAAGTATTGAAGCCTATGATATGGAAGTTCAGGAAAAAGATGTCTTGCACATCTAAGAGTATCAATTATTTGATAATTTGAAGAGAATCCCTCTTTTTGCACCATTGTTAAATCAAACTTTATATTGTGTGCTATTAAATAGTTTTGCTTACTATTTAACTCTTCTAATCTTTTGTAAAAATTTGTTTCAACTGCTTTTGGTCTGTTTTCTAAAAGTTCAGGCGTGATATTGTGTATTTCCATAGCTTCTAATTTTATAGGAATATCACTGCTACAAAGTTCATCATAAACCTCAAGTTTTCCACTATTATCTAAAATCATAGCACCAAATTGTATGATTCTATCCTCTTCTTGTGTTCCTGTTGTTTCTGTATCAAATAAAATGTAATGTGTCATAAGTGATTCTCCTTTTAAATAATCAACATCGCATCGCCATAAGAGTAAAATCTATAATCCTCTTTTATAGCAATATTATATAGTTCCAAAGTCTTTTCCAAACCAATAAAAGATGCAACAAGCATAATTAAAGTCGATTTTGGAAGATGGAAGTTTGTCAAAAGATGATTTACAATGATTGGCTTGTTTTGTGGATTTAAAAATAGATCACACTCTCCACAAATCATATTTTTTCTAGCATAAAATTCCAAAGTTCTTGTAACTGTTGTTCCAACTGCTAAAATATTTTTTGCACTATCAATTTTTTCTTTACACGCACTATCTATTTCAAAATATTCACTATGCATAGGATGTGATAAAATATCTTCAGCATCAACAGGTTTAAAAGTTCCTGCTCCAACATGAAGTGTAAGATAGTTTAATCCATATTTTTTCTCTAATTTTTCTAAAAGTAGGGGTGTAAAATGAAGTGATGCAGTAGGAGCTGCAACTGCACCATCTTTTTTTGCAAAAAGTGTTTGATAGTTTGTCTCATCATCTTTTGTATCTTCCCTTTGCATATAAGGTGGCAGTGGAATATGTCCAATTTGATTTAAAATCTCTATTAGTTTTGTAAAATCTAGTTTTTTTTCATCTCTAAAAAACTCAACAACACGACTTCCATCTTCATTTAATTCAAGAACTTTTGCACTTAAGTTATTATCAAAAAGTAAAATAGTGTTTTCTTTTACTTTTCCTCTTATCATTACCAAAAATCTATCCATAAAAAGTGGTTTATTTAAAAGAAGTTCAATTTTTGCACCACTAGGTTTTATTCCAAAGATTCTAGCTTTTATAACTTTTGTATCGTTTAAAAATATTGTTAAATCTTCTGGTAAAAAATCCATAATATTTTTAAAAATTGTGTGAGTTATTGAATCTTCTTTTCTATTATAAACTAAAAGTTTTGCGTTGTCTGCTGGGATTATTGGAGTTGTTGCGATTTTGCTTTGTGGTAAAACAAAATCGTAACTAGAAGTTTTTAAATAGTCTAAATTCATATTTTTTTATTCGTCTTCCTCTTCTTCTTTTTTTGCTGGATTAAATACTTTTGCAATATAGATTGATACTCCATAAAGAATTAGTAGTGGAACAGCCATTAAAATTTGGCTAATAACATCTGGTGGAGTTAAAATAGCTGCAACAATGAAGATTAAAACAACTGCATATCTAAAGAATCCTTTTAAACTTTCATCAGTTACAAGCCCAATTTTTGCAAGGAAAAATGTAATAACTGGTAACTCAAAAGCAAGTCCAAAACCAATCATAAGTTTTGTAAAGAAACCTACATATTTACCAATACTTGGAAGTACATTAACTACACTTGAACCAAATGTAATTAAGAAATCAAAACCAATAGGAACAACAATATAGTAAGCAAATGATGCACCCATTAAAAACATTAAAGTTGCAAAAAATACAAAAGGAATAACTAGTTTTTTCTCATGGTCATAAAGTCCAGGTGCTAAAAATAGCCATAATTGCCAAAATATAACTGGTAAAGATAGAATAAAACCTGCAAAAAATGCAACTTTCATAGCTGTAAAAAATGTCTCTTGAATTTCAACAGCAATCATTGAAGTACCTTCAGGAAGTGCGTGTTTAACTGGAATCATCATCCAATCTAAAATAGGTTGGTAAAAAGCAAAACATACAAAAAACATTACAACAATAGAGATACTAGATATTGTTAATCTTTTTCTAAGATCTGCAATATGTGGTCTTAAATCATCAAACATTATTTCTCTTCCTCATTTTTATTTAAAGTAAATTTAGCTTGAGTTTCCTCTTTCTTTATAGCTTTCTCTTCATTTACTTTTGCAAATTTCTCTTTAATTTGCTTAACCTCTTTTTCTTGGCTAGAAGTAGTATTTAAATCATCTTTTAAAATATCATCAAGACCTAAATCAATCTTTGTTTCAGCCATAAGTGAATTTTTTGTCTCTTCTATTTGAGCTTTAAATTTATTTGCTTCATCTTTTAACTCTTGAATATTTAACTCATTGTCAAGTGTTGTTTTTGCATCATTTATTGTTCTTTTTACTGTACCAAATAGCTTTGCAATCTTAACCATAGCATCAGGAAGCTTATCAGGTCCAAGTGCTATAACCGCAACAATTGCGATTAAAAGAATCTCCATCATTCCAAATCCAAACATATTTTGCTCCAAAATCTTTATAAAGTAGGGATTTTATCTAAAGTTTGATAAAATCTAGGAAAAATTATAAAAAAGTAGGTTTTATGGAATTTATTGTACTACTAGTGATTATTGCTGTTTTATATGCAATAGGAAAAAATTATAATACAGATAGTTTTAAAAATATAAATATTAAAAGAAAAGAGACTTTTTCTGGAGATATATTAAAGCACGAAGCAGGGCTACTTGTAGCACTTATGGCAAAAGTTGCAAAAGCAGATGGAAAAGTAAGTGAACTTGAAGCTGAATTAATCAAACACACTTTAAGTGATATTTCAAGACACTTTGAAAATGACCAAGAGGTTCGTGGAAGATTAAAAGAGCTATATAATAAAGAGAAAGAGGATTATTCAAATCTTTTTTTAATTTGCCAAAATCTTTTGATGCTTACAAAACACAACTATGATGCAAGAGTGAAATATTTGGAGTATTTATTAAATATTGCATTTATTGATGGTGAATTTTCAAAGCAAGAGCAAGAAATAACAGAAGATATAGCACAAGCTTTAGATATAAAAGAGGAAGATTATCTAAGACTTATTTCAAATTTTGAAAACTTTTATAAAGCAAGAATGCAAGAAGAGAAAATAAGTATTGAAAAAGCTTATGCAATTTTAGAATCAAATGAAAATGATGATGACAATACCATTAAGAAAAACTATAGAAACCTAGTAAAAAAACACCATCCTGATATAATTGCAGGTCAAGGTGCTAGTCAAACAATTATAGATGAAGCTACAAAAAAACTTCAAGATTTAAATGAAGCTTATGAAATTATAAAAAAATCTAGGGGTAATTAATGGCAAAAAGTTTTCCAAACTCATATATAGTATGTACTTGCAAACAAGTAAGCCTAGCAGAAATAATTTTTGCAATCAAAGAAAAAGGTGCAAAAACTATTGAAGAAATAGGAAATTTAACAGATGCTGGAACTTGTTGTGGTTCATGTAGATGTGCAAAAGATGATATAGGTGAGCAAAAAATGGAGCTATATATTGAAGAGATTTTAAATAAATTTACAGGAAAATAGATTTGAGTGATATAAAAGAAGATTTAATAAATGAGATAAAAGAGCTTTTAAAAATTGATGATAATGATAAAGTAATAGATATAAATCCAAATTATTTAAAATATTTTGATGAAGATGAGTTAAAAGATATTGTTTTTAGGCTTATTGATAAAAGAGTTGAACATATTAAAGGAAACTCTACTTATTTAGATGAGATTTATCTAAAAACAAAGAAAGATGATATATAATCTTAAATGAGGTTTAGAAAATGAAAGATTGGAAAAATGTTAAGGAAAATTTAATAAAATTTCTTCAAGATGAGTTAGAAAAAACTGGAGTTCAAAATGTAGTATTTGGACTTTCTGGTGGTCTTGATTCGGCTGTTGTTGCAGTTTTATGTAAAGAAGCATTTAAAAAAGAGAGCATAACAGCTGTTTTAATGCCTTCATCTTTTTCTTCACAATCTTCAGTTGATGACTCTATAAAACTTTGTGAAAAATTTGATATAAACTATGAAATTGTATCAATAGAACCTATGTTAAATGCATATATAAAAAGTATGCAAAATGATTTTTTAAGAATTGGAAACTTTAGTGCAAGACTTAGAATGAGTGTTTTATTTGATATTTCAAGTGTTAAAAAAGCTTTGGTTGTGGGAACTTCAAACAAAAGTGAGATACTTTTAGGATATAGCACAATTTTTGGAGATAGTGCGTATGCATTTAATCCAATTGGAGATATATATAAAAGTGATTTATTTGAATTTGCAAAATATTTAGGTGTAAATGTTGAAATAATAGAAAAAAAACCGAGTGCAGATTTTTATAGTGGACAAAGCGATGAAGATGATTTAGGATATACATACTCTAAAATTGATTCATATTTAAAGGCAAAATATGATGAAGAAAAAACCTTTGAAGAGTTAAAAAACCTTAATTTTGAAGATGATTTTATGACAAAAATTGATTCAAGAGTAAAAATAAATGAGTTTAAAAGAAAAATGCCAAAAATAGCTAGTTTAGGAGAGTTTAATGGGTAGAAATATTGCAATATATAAAGCAACTTTAGATGATGAGGAGATAAATCAACTAAAATCTGTTTTAGAAGCAAAAAATGATTTATCAAAAGTTATTGAGTTTGAAAATGGAATTACAGAGTATATTGGAGCAAAACACTCAATAGCAACTGCAACTTCAACAGCTGCACTTCATTTGGCACTTAGTTCTATGAAATTAAAAAGAGGTGATAAGATTTTAATGAGTGTAAACTCTTTTGTAAATCTTCCTGAAACTGTAAGACATTTTGATGCAGAGCCAATTTTTGTGGATATAAATTTGGAAAATATGAATATTGATATTGAAAAATTTGAAGAAGCAATTATTGCAAATAAATCAAAAAAATTAAGAGCTGCAATAATTACATTTATTGGTGGTCTAGCACCTGATTTAGATAAAATTTATGAGATAGCAAAAAAGCATAATATTTTAATAATAGAGGATTGTAGAGCTGCATTAGGATCTATGTATAAAGGAAAAAAAGTTGGAAGTTTGGGTGCAGATATGACAATTTTTTCTACAAATCCATCACCTTCAAAATATGCAATAAGTCGTTCAGGAGTTATTGTAACAAATAATGATGAGTTTGCAAAAAGAGCAAAACTACTTAGAACTCACGCAATTACAACAGCTTATGATAATTATGGAAACCTAGATTATGTTTATGATGTAGATGATATTGGTCATAAATTTGATTTATCAGAGCTTGATGCTGCTTATGCAATTGCACAGCTTAAAAAAACAGATTCATTTATAAAAAGAAGACAAGAGATTGCAAAAATTTATGAAGAAAAACTAAAAGATGTAAAACATATTACTATTTTACCTTATAAAGAGGGTCATATTTATACTCAATTTATAATCAAAATTTCAAGAAATAGAGATGCATTTGCAAGAGCTTTAAAAGAAAAAGGTGTATCAACAGCACTAAATTATATTCCACTTCATCTTTTATCGTATTATAAAAATAAATATTCATATAAAATAACAGCATTTCCAAATGCACTTCACAACTATCAACAAATATTATCCCTTCCAATATATGCAAGTTTAAGCAATGAAGATTTGGATTATATCTGTAATTGTGTAATTGAAGTTGCAAAAGAGTGGATATAAGCTTGAAAGAAAAGCTTATTTTTTGGATTGAAGATTATCTCTTCTTTCCAAACTCTTTTCAAAAAATCATCTCTTTTTTACTTCTTCCGCTTACTTTTATATATATGTTAATAATTTTGCTAAAAAGAGCCACAGCTTCAAAAATAGATTTTGAAATTCCTATTATCTCTATTGGAAATATTGTTGTTGGTGGAAGTGGGAAAACTCCTGTTGCTATTGCATTAGCTAAAAAATATGATGATGCTTGTGTTATTTTAAGAGGATATGGAAGAGAGTCAAAAGGGCTTTTTGTAGTTTCGCATAAAGGCGATATAAAAGTAGATGTAAAAACAAGTGGCGATGAAGCTATGGTTTTGGCACTATCTTTGAAAAAAGCAACTGTAATAGTAAGTGAAAATAGAGCAAAAGCGATAGAAAAAGCAAAAGAGTTAAAGTGTAAAATAATTTTTCTTGATGATGGATTTTCAAAATATAATATAAAAAAATTTGATATTTTATTAAGAGCAAAAAAAGAGCCTACAAATGATTTTTGCCTTCCAAGTGGAGCTTATAGAGAGCCAAAAAGCTTTTATGCACTTTGTGATTTGGAGTTAAAAGAGGGCAGGGATTTTAATAGAGTTGTTGTTATAAGAAATTTAAATGAAAATAATTCTATAGATGAAGAAACTAAAGATGGAAAAGAGGCAATATTATCAGAAAAAACTCTTCTTTTGACAGCCATTTCAAAACCAAAAAGATTGCTTGAATTTGTACCAAAAAATGTGAAACTTCTAGCATTTGCTGATCATCATAACTTCACAAAACAAGAGATAGATAATATTTTAGAAAAGTATAAAGATTATGCAATTTTAACAACTCTAAAAGATTATGTAAAATTAAAAGAGTTTGATATAAAAAATATTTATCTAATGGATTTGGATATAAAGTTTAATGATGATTTAGATTTAAGTAGTTTGAAAAATTATATATCTGAGTTTAAGAAGTAGTAAATATTTTACGGTTTACTACTTCTTATAATATTGTCCTATTTATATAGTCTTAGAAAATCTTCGTTTCTCTTCTGGAATATTATTTAAATATGCATCAAATGGCATACAAATATTTCGTATAAGCATAGTTCCTGTTTGATAAATTTCAATTCTATCATCAAAAACTTTTAGAAGTTGTGCATCTTCAAACTCTTTTAAAGCTTCTAAAGCATCTGCAAAATAGTTTTTAAATGAGATTTTAAATAGTTCTTCAACTCTAGTTATATTTAGTGCAAAGTTACTCATAAGTTCCATAATTACATGTTGTCTTAAAATATCATCATCACTTAACTTATAACCTTTAAATACAGGTAATTCACCTCTATCAATAGAGTTTTCCCACTCTTCAAGATCTTTAAAGTTTTGTGCATAATAATCAACACCATTTCCAATAGATGTAACTCCAATTCCTATTAAATCAGCTCCACCCTTAGTTGTATATCCTTGGAAGTTTCTATGAAGTTCACCTTTTTCTATTGCAAGAAATAGCTCATCATCAGGTTTTGCAAAGTGATCCATTCCTACCATTTTGTAACCATTTGATGTAAAGAAATCAATAGTTTGTTTTAGCATCTCTAGTTTTTCCTCTGGGCTAGGAAATGTTGATTCATCAAACTTTCTCATAGTTTTCATAAGCCAAGGAACGTGTGCATAGTTAAAAACTGCAAATCTATCAGGACTAATTGTAAGCATCTGTTCCAAAGTGTTTTTAAAAGTCTCTTTTGTTTGGTGTGGTAAACCATATATTAAATCTGTATTTATAGATTTAATTCCAGCAGCTCTTGCAATATCAATTACATTTTTTGTAAGTTCAAAAGGTTGAATTCTATGAATTGTTTTTTGTACAGTTTCATCTAAATCTTGTACTCCAAAACTAAGCCTATTAAATCCACCTTTTTTAAGCACATCCATATGCTCTTGCGTAAAATATCTAGGATCTACTTCACAAGATATTTCAGCATCGCTTGAGAAGTTTGGGAAAACCTCTTTTGTTTTTGTGATTAATTCATCTAGTTGAGAAGGTGAAAAAAATGTAGGAGTTCCACCACCAAAGTGCATTTGACTTACAACTCTAGATGTATTTAGATGTTTTTTCAAAATATCAAGTTCTCTTAAAATATAGCTTAGATATTTAGATTTTTTATCCTCTTTAGATGTAAAAATAGTGTTACATCCACAAAAATAACAAGCACTTCTACAAAAAGGAAGATGAAAGTATAAAGATAAATTTCTACTATCATCTTGATTTTTAAAATACTCTATTAAATCCTCTTTTGTAAAACTCTCACTAAATTCAGGTGCTGTTGGATATGAAGTATATCTTGGCCCTGGTTTTGAATATTTTACAAATTTAGCAAAATCTATCATCTATTTTGCACCATTTTTTGGATCTCTTCTACGATCAAGCCAAACCATAATACCTTTTTGTGCATGAAGTCTATTTTCAGCCTCTTCAAAAACTCTACTTTGTGCTCCTTCAAGAACTGCTTCGCTTACTTCATAATCTCTATAAGCTGGTAAGCAGTGTAGGAAAATTGCTTTTTTATCAGCAAGTCTCATTAGTTGGTCATCAACAATAAAGCCTCTAAAATCTTTTATTCTCATATTTTTTTCAGCTTCTTGACCCATTGAAATCCAAGTATCTGTTGTAACAACCGTTGCACCTTTTGCAGCTTCTTTAGGGTTTGTTGTAGTTGTGATTTTTGCACCTGATTTTTCTGCTTCTTTTAGTGCTTTTTCTAAAACTTTCTTATCTACTTGATAGTTTTTTGGAGTTGCAATTCTAAGCTCAAAACCTAGTTTTGCAGCAAGATTTATCCAAGAGTGTGCCATATTATTTCCATCTCCAATATATGCAACAACTAAATCTTTATCAAGTCCTTCTTCCATAATTGTAAGATAATCAGCCATTAATTGAATTGGATGATATTTATCTGTAAGTCCATTTATTACTGGAACTTTTGAATATTTTGCAAACTCTTCAAGTTTTTCTTGCTCATAAGTTCTAATCATTACCATATCAACCATTCTTGAAATTACCCTTGAAGTATCCTTCATAGGTTCACCACGACCTAGTTGAATATCATTTGATGATAAAAATAGTCCTACACCACCAAGTTCATAAATACCAGCTTCAAAAGATACTCTTGTTCTTGTCGAGCTCTTTTCAAAAATCATTCCTAATATCTTTTTTGGCATATAATCTTTGTGTTTTCCTGCTTTTGCATCATCTTTGATTTTTTTTGCAAGTTTTAAAATATCTAAAATCTCCTCTTTTGAGAAGTCCATTAAACTTAAAAAGTGTCTCATATTGTTTTCCTTATTATGGATTAAAAGTGAATATTCTAGTAAATTATGCTTTATAAACACTTAAAAGTAGAGGAAATATAAATATTTAAAAAAGTAACACTTTTGTGACATTTTTGCTTATGTTTGATTAAGTGCTTCTTGGTTAAATTTCACTGTTTGTTAAAGGAGTGTATAAATGATAGATATTATAAAAAGAGATGGTAAAAAAGAGAAGTTTGAAGTCTTTAAGATTGAAGATGCAATAAAAAAGGCATTTAGAAGTGAAAACACTCCTTATGATAAAACTATACTATTTAATGTTCTATTTGAAATTAAATCAAAAAATATAAAAACAGTTGAAGAGATTCAGGATTGTATAGAAAAAGAGTTATATAAAGCAGAATATTTTGCAGTGATGAAGAGTTTTATACTTTATAGACATCTTCATAAAATCCAAAGAGAGCAGATTTTAGGTTTAAACGAAGATACAACTTATATAAACTCAACTCAAACTATAGAAGAGTATATAAATGGAGAAGATTGGAGAATAAAAGCAAATTCAAATACAGGCTACTCACATGCAGGACTTATAAATAATAGTGCAGGAAAAATAATTGCAAACTACTGGCTAGATAAGATATACACAAAAGAGCAAGGGTATGCACATAGAAATGCAGATATACATATTCATGATTTAGATTGTTTAAGTGCTTATTGTGCTGGTTGGAGTCTTAGAGTACTACTAGATGAAGGATTTAATGAAGTAAGGGGAAGAGTTGAAAGCAAAGCTCCAAATCACTTTAGGGAAGCTTTAGGACAAATGGCAAATTTCTTAGGAATACTTCAAAGTGAATGGGCTGGTGCTCAAGCTTTTAGCTCTTTTGATACATATTTAGCTCCTTATGTTTTTAAGGATAAATTAGAGTTTAATGAGATAAAAAAGGCTATTAGAAGTTTTATTTATAACCTAAATGTTCCTGCACGATGGGGACAAAGTCCATTTACAAATATCACAATAGATTGGACAGTACCAACAGATTTAAAAGATCAAATTCCCACAAAAAATCAAAAGCATCTATTAAAAGATTTAAATGATAGTGAACTACTAAAAGAGGCAAAAAATAGGGGTGCAAACTCTTTTGAAGAGCTTACATATAAGCACTTTCAAAAAGAGATGAATGCTATAAATAAGGCTTATTATGAAGTAATGACGCAAGGCGATAAAACAGGACAACCTTTTACTTTCCCAATTCCTACAGTAAATATAACTGAAGATTTTGACTGGGATGGTGAAAATACAGATATATTGTTTGAAAACAGTGCAAAAATAGGAAGCTCTTATTTTCAAAACTTTGTAGGAAGTCAATATAAAAAAGATGAAAAAGGAAACTTAATTCCAAATGATGAAGCCTATAAACCAGGTCATGTAAGAAGTATGTGTTGTAGGTTGCAACTAGATTTAAGAGAGCTTTTAAAACGAGGTGGTGGGCTTTTTGGAAGTGCAGAGATGACTGGAAGTATTGGAGTTGTTACACTAAATATGGCAAGACTAGGTTACCTATATAAAAACGATATAAAAGGACTTTTTAACCGTGTAGAAGAGCTTATGGATTTGGCAAAAGATAGTTTAGAAAAGAAAAGAGTTTTTGTGCAAAGTATGTATGATAGAGGGCTTTATCCATATACAAAAAGATATTTACCACACTTTAATAACCACTTTTCAACTATTGGTATAAATGGTATGAATGAGATGTTAAAAAACTTCTTTGAAGATGAGAGTATTGATTTATCGACTGAAACTGGAATAGAGTTTTCTATAGAGTTACTAGATTTTATGAGAACAAAAATGCTTGAATATCAAGATAGAACAGGAAATTTATATAATCTTGAAGCAACTCCAGCAGAAGGAACAACATATAGATTTGCAAAAGAGGATATAAAAAGGTATCCAAAAATTATTCAGGCTGGAACAAAAACAAATAACTACTATACAAACTCTTCACAGCTTCCAGTTGATTATACAGATGATCCTTTTGAAGCTTTAAGCCTACAAGATGATTTACAGTGTAAATATACAGGTGGAACCGTGCTTCACTTGTATATGAAAGAGAAAATTTCAAGTAGTGATGCTTGTAAAA
>CANRCH010000007.1 GCA_947629065.1 uncultured Aliarcobacter sp. | reverse complement strand
TTTACTAAGTAGTTTAGGCAAGGCTTTTTTTTACCCCTATTTATACCACTTTATCCTTTTTTAGGGCTTATTCTTAGTCTTCTTTACTTTTTACTCTATTTATCTCTACTCTTTTTAGATTATATACTATAACTGTAGGGACGCAAAGAATTTGGCCACCGCGCGCATTGACACTTGGCCACTTGACGCATAATGATTTGGCCACCGTGCGCATTTCAAAGTGAGCCATGAAATCTTTATGATGCGTCTATAAGGTTGAGCTAAGTTTTAGAGTATTCTTCAATATAATGCACCTAAAAAAGGTGTAAATAATGAGGAGAATATCTATGAGTAAAATCAAAGAAGTCTTAAGATTGAAATATCTTAATCTACTATCAAATAGGCAAATTCAAACTATAACTGGAGTTTCCAGAAATAGTGTTGCTAATTATGTAAATTCATTTAATGAAATGAATCTCTCTTTAGAAAAAATATTAGTTCTAAATGATGATGAAATAGAACAATTCTTTCATCCTAAAAAACCTTTAATTTCAAATTCATTAACAACAACTACAGTTGAAATAGATTGGAATAATATACACCAAGAACTTTGTAAAAAAGGAATGACTAGAAAACTACTTTATGAAGAAATTGCTAGTAATAATTCAAATATTTACAGCTATAGCCAATTTAATCGCTATTACAATAAATTTGTAAAAACAATAAACCCATCAATGAGACAAATACATTATGGTGGAGATAAGCTATTTATTGATTATAGTGGTCTTACAATGCCTATTGTAAATCAAAGAACAGGTGAAATTAGTAAAGCTCAAATATTTGTAACAGTATTGGGAGCAAGTGGATATACATATGTTCACGCCTCAATGAGCCAAAGTACAAAAGATTTTATAAATTCCCATGTAAATGCATTTCATTTTTATGGTGGAGTGCCAAATATTTTAGTACCAGATAATTTAAAAGCAGCAGTTATTAGTAATAAAAAAGGTATTGTAAAACTAAATGATGCTTATGCTGATATGGCAAGACATTATGGAATAGCAATAGAACCAGCACGACCATATAAACCACAAGATAAAAGTAAAGTAGAACTAGGAGTTAAAGCAATCCAAAGATGGATATTAATGAAATTACGAAATCATACATTTTTTAGTATAGATGAATTAAATGAAGAGATTAATAAACTACTAGATACTTATAATGAAAAAAAAGTAAGAAGATTTAATAAAAGTCGAACTGAACTATTTGAACTTTTAGATAAACCATATTTACATCCTTTAAGAGCAAACAGATATGTTTATAAAGAGTTTAAAAGAGCTACTGTTGGAATTGATTATCATGTTGAACTTTTAGGAAATGGATACTCTGTTCCATATATTCATTTAGGTAAAAAAGTTGATATTACATACTCTTCAACATCAGTTGTAATCTCACTTGATGGAAATGTAATAGCTCATCATAAAAGATTATTTCAACCATATACAGATTCAACTTTGCAAGAACATATGCCTACACAACACCAATATCAATATGAAAAATGGAATAGTAGAAGAATTTTACATTGGGCAAATAGCTTAGGAGTTTTTACAACTTCATTAATGCAAAAAATAATGGATTCAAAAGGATATGAAGTAAGGGCATATAAATCTTGTATAGCAATATTGAGTTTCTCAAAAACTTATGGAAAAGAGGAAATAGAAATGGTTTCAAAAGTAGCCTTTGAATCAAATATCTTAAAAGTAAGTTCTATAGAATCAATGCTAAAAACAAAAAGTTATCTCTATTACTATACTCAACAAACAAGTGTAAATAATCCTTGCTTGAATAAACATGAAAATATTAGAGGTGGTGCATATTATGCAAAAGGTGATATTTAATTTATCAAATACAAATTCTAAAAATAAAAGAAAAAACTACTAAGGAAAATATTATGATATCAATTGACACAATTTTACAACAAGCAACAGCACTTAATCTTTCAGGATTTAAAGACTCTTTATTACATCAAAGTAATGATGCAAATTATTCATCTCTTAGCTTTGAAGAGAGACTTTATCATTTGTTTGAATCTGAAATAAATCAAAGAGATAATAAAAAAATAAAAAGATTACTACAAGCTGCAACTTTAAAAGATAAAACAGCTTCATTAGAACAAATAGAGTATCTTCCAAAAAGGAATTTAGATAAATCAGTAATTATGTCACTAGCAACTGGAAATTTTATAAATCTAAAACAAAATGTGCTTATTACAGGAGCAACGGGTGTTGGGAAAAGTTTTACGATGCAATGTTTGGGGAAAAAAGCTATAGATTTAGGATACCCAACAAAATACTATAGACTTTCAAGTTTACTAGAAGAAATAAGAACTTCAAGAATAGCTGGAACATATACAAAAACATTAGCAAAAATCTCAAAATTTAAACTTTTACTAATAGATGACTTTGGAGTAACACCTTTAAAAGCCGATGAAATAAATGATTTATTTGAAATAATAGAAGATAGAACTTTTAATGGTTCAATAATTATAACAGCACAACTTCCAATAAAAGATTGGCATGCATATTTAGGAAATGAAACAATAGCAGATGCAATGATGGATAGACTTATTCATACTGCACATAAATTGGAATTAAGAGGTGGTTCAATGAGAGAATATTTAGCAAAAAAATAAAAACATTTGGCCACTTATGATATAATTTTGTAAGAATACTTTTTAACTCCTCAACTGGCCAAGTCTTTATGCGTTTGGGTGGCCAAATTCATGCGTCTCAACAATTTATCAAAAAAATATAAGATTGAGCAATATAATTTTATTATGAGAGAAGGCTTTATATTTGAAAGATATTTTAAGAAATTATTTCCAAATCAAAAAACAAATTTAGTTTATGCTTCAAGAAACTCTACATTTCCAATAACAATAGATATTGATAATTTAAGCTCATCTTTACTAGGAACACAAAGAGCTTTTTCTATAAATGATTTATATGAAAGTTTACAAATAGATATAAAAGATACAAAAATACTATCTTATAAAAATGAATTGTTGTCAAAAGCAAATTTAATAAATATAGAAAACTATACTTTATATGATGAGATAAGAAAAGATTTAGAGATAAGAAAAGATGAGATTTTAGAAAAAGTTTTAGAACAAAAAAGCCTTATAAAAAACTATTTTAAAAGTTTCGATACTCATAAAAAAAGTATATTTAGATACTTTAAGTGCTGGGCTTAGTGTTACAAAAGTTATAGAAGATAAAATTTATGAAATATTTCCTGATGGTACAAAAAAATTTATAAAAGACATAAATCCTGCTATAAAAGTAGATAAAAAAGTATTTAATATATGAATTTAAAATATAGTGATTTTTGGTTATAATCAAGTTTTAAAGCAATAAAAAACCCCAAGCTTTACTCTATTTCAAATAAAGACTTACTGGGGAATTCTAATGCTGATGCTATCATAAAAGAGGAAAAATGTCAAGAAAAGATTGTGAAAAACTAAAAGAACAATACATTTCAAATGGAAGATTAAAAAGCTACAAAAGCTATCAAGAATACTTTTTAAATCTTAAATTAGCAAAAAAGTTTTATATCCCTTTGTCTATTGTAGAGATAAGTTTTAGAAATTCATTAAATCATTTCTTTAATACAAAAATAGGTTATGATTGGCTTTTTAGAGATGATATTTTACAAGCAGATGCACAAAGAAGTATAACAAATGCTATAAGTATTTTAAAACAACAAAATAAAAATATAACTCAAGATAACCTAATAGCAGAACTTAGTTTTGGTTTTTGGGTTAAACTATTAACAAGTGCATACAATAGTTTTTTAAGATACAACGACTTAAAAAAGATATTCCCAAATCTTCCTTCAAAACAAGATAAATCAATAAATAGGCATTTTATTTTTGTAAAACTAAACAGTGTTAGACTTTTTAGAAATAAAGTTTTTCATCACGATAAAATCATAAATAAACTAGAGTATGAAAATATGAAAAAAGAGATATATGATGTTCTATCATATTTTGATAAGAATATAGAAAAAATAACAAGAAAATTAAATACAAACTAAAGGTAAAAAATGACACAAAAAAAAGAACAAGCACAACTACAACTATAAATATTTATCAATATAATAAAAATTTGTTATCAATACTATCTATAAACAATCCTTGGATTTATGACCACAATATAAGATGTCTATGACATAGTTTAGATGATATGTGAGTTTTTCATTATTGACAAAAGAGAAAGGCACTAGCTATAATACTGTATTACAAAATACAAAAAAGGAGTTTTTATGATAGCAACTGTAAGATTAGATGAAAATCTTGAAAAAACTTTGGATAATATCTCTAAAACTTTGGATAAAAAAAGAAGTGATATTATAAGAGAAGCTATAAGTTTTTATGCAAAAAGTATAGAAAATAGTAAAAAATCAAGAATATTAAATGCAATAGAAAAAACAAAAAAATCAGATAAAAAACTCTATGATGATTTTGAAAGCACACTAAATGATAGTATCTAAAGGTGAAATTTGGCTAGTAAACCTAAATCCTATTAAAAAAAATAACGAAATAGGAAAAGTAAGACCAGCTTTGGTTTTTCAAAATAATGAACTAAACCACAACAACTATCCAACTACTACAATCATTCCTTTAAGTTCTGATTTAATAGATGATGCTGAACCTATTAGATTTAGAATTTCAAAAAGAGAGAAACTAAAAGAGAGTTCTGATATTGTTATAACTCAAATTAGAGCTATTGATAATAGCAGATTTATAGAAAAACTGGCAACTTTAAGCGAAGATGAACTTAAATATATCAAAAAACTTTTCGATGAAATAATACAATAAAAAGGTGTCAATGTTGAAGAAAGATATAGCTATTTTAGAAAATGACTTTACAAGTTTTGTAAAAGAGATAAAAAGTAAGATTTTATCTTCTCAATATGAAGCTTTAAAAGCTGTAAATAAAGAGCTTATAAACTTATATTGGGAAATTGGAAAAAATATTGTAGAGAAGCAAGAAAAGTTTGGTTGGGGAAAAGCAGTAGTTCAAAATCTATCAAATGAACTTCAAAAAGAGTTTGTAGGAATAAAAGGTTTTAGTATGCAAAACCTTTGGAATATGCGACAATTTTATCTTGAGTATTATCAAAATGAAAAACTCCAGACATTGTCTAGAGAAATTGGGTGGTCGCACAATGTTATTATTTTTCATAAGTGCAAAGACAATCTTGAAAGAGAATTTTATATAAAAATGGTTATAAAATTTGGTTGGACTTATAGGGTGCTTGAACATCAAATCGAAAATAAATCTTATGAAAAGCTTCTTTTAAATCAAACAAATTTTGACAATACTATCGTAGAAAAGTATAAAAACCAAGCAGTTTTGGCTGTAAAAGATGAGTACAATTTTGATTTTCTAAGTTTAAGTGAAAAATATGATGAAAAAGAGCTAGAACTAGGACTTATAAACAGCATAAGAGAGTTTTTGGCTCAAATGGGGACAGATTTTACTTTTGTAGGAAATCAATATCGACTTGAAATAGATGATGAAGAGTATTTTATAGATTTACTTTTATATCATAGACGACTTAAATCTCTTATTGCAATAGAGCTAAAAATTGGAAAATTCAAACCAGAATATGCAGGAAAAATGAACTTTTATCTATCAGCATTAAATGATAAAGTAAAACTAGAAGATGAAAATCCATCTATTGGAATAATTATTTGCAAAGATAAAAAGCGAACAACAGTAGAATATGCTTTAAAAGATAGTAATCAACCAATAGGAGTTGCAACATATAAACTAACAGAAACTCTACCAAAAGAGTATAAAAATTTACTTCCGACTACAAAAGAGATAAGTAATAAACTAGAAACTTTATTAGAAAACATATAAAAAGGCAAAAAATGACACAAACAAAAGAACAAGCACAAATCCAACTACAAAATGCACTTACAACTACATTTCTAGCAAACTTAGCATTTTTAAGTGAGTATGACAACGAACTTTATCATAGAGTCGATGAACTCTCAAGAATGATTGAAAATGGAACTTATAAGGAAAAATATGCACTAGAATTTATAATGGAAAATGGAGATTTTGATATATATGATATCGTAAATGATAAATATCTGTATGATAAAAAACCAAAAAAGAGAAATGATGAATTAATCAAAAAAATAAATTTTGATGAAAAATCATCCATTTTTGAAATAGAACCTTATTTCAATTTTAAGAATGATATTAAAGTAAATTTTGAAAAAAGATTTGAACTTGAAAAATTAGATGAACTTAATAGTTTAACTTTATTTAATGTTAAGGAATATACAGACTATACAAAAAATTATCTAGATAATCTACAAAAAAAGTTTAAAAGGTTTGATAAGTTTATATTTCTTGGTACGCTTCTAGGAAGACATATTCCAAAAATCGCAGAAAAGATCAATGCCACATCATATTTGATACTTGAAAGAAATTTAGAGATTTTTAGGCTTTCACTTTTTACAGTAGACTATACAATCTTAGCAAAAAAAGGTGCAATATTTTCTATTATGGATACGAAAGAGGATGAAGAAAAAAAGATTTATAGTTATTTAAATGCATATAGATTGGATAACTATTTTATAAAAATATCAACTACTAATATAAATATAGATAGGTATATAGATACTATACTTAATATGAAAACACTTTTGAGTCCAGTAGCATATGATTACAATAGGAGAATATATATACATACAAATAGAACTACAAGTAAAATACAAAAAAATTATAGGTTTTTAGATTTTAAAAGTATAAGAGAAACTTGTAAATTATTTGAAAATATTCCTATATTATATATAGCAGCTGGACCTAGTTTAGATGAAAATCTAGAGTGGATTAAAGACAATCAAGATAGATTTTTCATAGTTTGTATAGGAAGAGCTTTAAAAAAACTTGTAAGTAATGGTATCAGTGTAAATATAGTGATAACTTTAGATGAGCAAGAGTTTCTTGCAGATACTCAATTTGATGATGAAACTATGAAGCTAGTAAGTAAAGATACACTTTTATTTGCATCTTCAATAACAAATAAAAATATTTTAAATAAATTTGATAAAGATAATATATTTATATTTGATGTTTTTTATTCATTTTTTAAATCAAATAGAGCTTTTAATGGATCCAGTATAGGTGAAATTGGATTAGAAATTATATTTCAATTTAATTCTCAAGAGATATATATACTAGGTTTGGATTTAGCATTGGATCAAAAAACAGGTGCTACCCATGCAAGTGAAGATAGAGTAAAAATTTCAAAAATAGATTTAAATGAAGAACAAGATAGAACTATATTTAATGTTAGAAGAAGTTTAGTTAAAGTTAAAGGAAATTTTAAAAAAGAAGTTTATACAACACCCTTATTTTACGGCTCAATAAAAATGCTTGAAGATAAAGTCAGAATAAAAGATAAAAAAACAAAAATATATAATCTATCAAGTAATGGTGCAAAATTTCAAGGAATTATTCCAAAAAAATCAAATAATGTAAATTTGGATAAATATGAAAATAGTAATACAATACTTTTAAAAAATTATTTAGAGTCAAAAATATATACAAAACTTGATGGTGAATCAGAAAGCTTTATTAGAGAAGAGATAGAATATATAAGAGGTGAACTAGAAAAAATTTTAATTGATATTGAAAAAAGCTCACAAGAGCTCTTTTTTAAAGATTTTTTAAAGAGTATAGAAAAAATCATAATAGAGTTGAGAGAAAAAAATTATAAAAACTTAAATGAGATTGTCTTTTTATATAGTGAACTTTGTTTACCATACTTATCATATTATTTTAATGATAAAAAAATAAAATCCGAAAGAAGTAAAATAAAAGAGATTAAGATGATATATATTAAGCAAATTAGACAAATAATGAAAGATTATACTTTTTGTTTAGAAAGATTAATATAAAAAAGGAAGACTCAAAAGAGCCTTCCTTTATAAAAGAGAAGTTTCGGAACAGAGACTTTAGTCCAGTCATAAAGTGACTTCCACCCATAAAGTTCGATTTTAATAAACCTCTTTTCTATGTGCAATTCTAATCAAAGTTATAAGCAAAATATCATTCTCTTTTAAATATATTATTCTATAATCTCCAGCTCTTTTTCTAAACTTTCCTTTTAGAGATTTATCTCCTATAAAATTACCGTTTACCAAATCTTTTAATTTTGAAGCTACAAGCTCTTGAGAATTTTTCTCAAGTTTTAAGAAGTTGTTTCTTGTATCTTTATCAAAAATTACATTATACATCTAAACCAGCTTCTTTTAAAACGTCTTCAAGAGTAAAGATTTCAACTTTTCCGGCTTTTATCTCATCTATTCTTTTATCACTTATAATCTCATCTAAAGTATCAAAATAGCTACTTACAGCCTTTTCTATAAGATAAGTTCGTGTTCTATCCAACTCTCTTGCATAAGTGTCTAAATCATTTAATAAAGCTTCATCCATTCTAATATTTATTGATTTTTTCATTTGTATTCCTTTGTATATATATGTAGATACATTATACCACAAAAAATGGAACTAAGGTTTTCTCACAGAGAGTGCTGAAGCACAAGAACCTTAGCTTAAAGAAAAATCTAAGAACAAGTTCTTAGTTCCGAATACTAAAAAATTTAAATTAGAAATAAAAAAAGGTGAGAGTAAAAACTCCCACCTTTATAAAAGAGAACTTTATATAATCAAAGATTATTGAAGTAATCTTAAAACATTCTGTTGAACAGCGTTTGCTTGACTTATAGCATACGATCCAGCTTGAGAGATGATATTTTGTTTATTAAAGTTTGCACTCTCTGCTGCATAATCAACATCTCTAATAATAGACTCAGCTGCTTTTACGTTTGTTTGTTGAGTCATAAGGTTTCGCACAGCACTTTCTACTTGGTTTTGAGTAGAACCCACTTCTCCTCTATATCCATTTAGTTCAGTGATTGAATTATTTACTACATCTTGAAATTTAGCTGCAACTTCAGCTGTTAATCCATCAACATCTAAATTTTTAAGAGAAGCAAGAGTTTCTCCACCTTTCATATCTAATCCACTAATATCAAGTTCATTTGCAGGATCAGTATTTTTTATAGTAATCGCCTCATTAGTAATTATATTAACATTATTTGCTGTAGCTCCAGCTTGATTAATTGTTAAATTTGCATTTAAATTACCTAAGTCTATTGTTTTAGTACTTTTTAATGTATATTCACCAGTCGCTGCATCTTTTGTAATAGTATCACCACTACTATTTCCTTGTACAATTAAATCAAGTGCCTTTTTAGTTGCTTCATCGCTTGTTGTTATTGTAACATCAGCACCTGATGCAGTAATTTTTCCAAGTGCTCCACTTAATTCAGCTTTTGTTGCTTCATCTGTAACACCTGCTGTAACTGGATTAATTGTATCAGCTTTAGAACCACTAATCGTTATTCCACCAGCATCTTCTGTTTTAACTTTTATTGAAGTACCTGTTGCTATGTTAGTACCAGTTGTTATATCTTTTCCACCACCACCAAGCCCTTCTGTATTAGACTGAATTCCAAATGCAGAAATAATATCTTTTTCAGTTTCCCCAATTTGGAAATTTAATCCAGCAGATTTATCTTGACTTGTTGAGCTCAATTGAAGTAAAGATGTACCGTTATAATTTGTTTGTGCGGCAATATTATCTAACTGTGTTAAAAGTTTAGAAATATCTTTTCTAATAGCTTCTCTACCATCAGCACTTGTTGTATCTGTGTTTGCTTGAATTAGTTTTGCTTTTACTGTATCAAGAATACTAGATTGCTCAGACATTGATTTATCTGCAATTTGTAATAAAGCAACTGCAGAGTTACCATTATCTATACCTTGTTTGATAGATGTTGCTTGAGTTCTTAGTTTATCAGCAATCGCTAATCCAGATGCATCATCAGAAGCTTTGTTGATTCTACTACCAGTACTAAGTTTTTCAAGTGAACCTGTAATACTTTTTGTTGTATTTGTTGCTGCTTCTTGAGCTGTTAAAGATGAAACGTTTGTATTAATTCTCATAATAATTCCTTTTTATATATGACACATTGTGAAAATATTTTCACAGCCTTTTACCTTCTTGTCCTTTTCAGAAATTAGATTCTAAAAGTTTCAAGCATAGAGAGAAAACTTAAATTAGTTTTCAAACTTCGGATTACATCTAACCCTAAACTTTATACTGGAATTATTACAAAACATTTCTTAAAATTAGATTAAAGTATAGTGATTTTAGTTTTACTGTTTTTTATAAATTTTTTAAATCCAGTATCAAAGGTTACTAGTTCTTTACAATTAAACTTATTTGCAAAAGTAATATGATAGCTATCAAAAGAGTGTTTAAAACTATTACTTAAATTTAAGTAATCTATAACATCTTTACAAATATCTCTATTTCTTACAAAGTCTAATAAAAATATTAAATTATTTTTTATAACTTCATCATCTTCTTCAAGTTTTTTGCAAACAAAAGAAAATTCATACAAGGATATTTCAGATAATAAAAGTTTGTTTGTAGAAATTGCATTTTTCAAAATATCTTGAGCTTTTTGTTTTTGTGCCAAATCATCAACATTCTTACAAAATGAATATACTAATACATTTGTATCAAGATATATCATCTGTAATTCCATCTGTATTTATAACAAGTTCTTTTGTAGCTATCTTCTTGTTATTTGATTTTGAAAAAAGTTCATCTATTTTGCTTAGAGTTTTTGAAGAATTATTAGTGTTTGTTCTATTTTCAATTATAGCTTTCTCATTGCAAATTTCAACACCATCATTTTTGAAATTTTCTAAAGTTCTTAATAGTTTATCTAAAACCTTCTCATTTGATACATTTAATAGTAATTGCATTTGAAAACTCCTTTTGTAATTTTTTGTAAATTATACTACATAAATTTAAATTGAGTATAAAATAAATTCTGTTAAAAAGTATCTCTATATTTATATAAAAATGGGGGAATTTGATTTATAGTAGTTTTTAAATTTTTAGCAAATTGTTTTGCATTTTCTTTGCTGTCTTCTGCTATAAAATCTAAAATAGATTTTAAATCATGCTTGAATTTGTCAGAGTATAATATTTTCATTTATCAATACGCTTATTTATGTTATGCCAAAAGTTATCATCTAATTCATAAGCTTTGCCATTAAGCGCATCTTCTAAAGATTTTTTATACTTTATATTTTCATTTTCAAAATCTTTATCAATGATTTTTGTTGTGATTTCAATATCCTGACCTTTAAAAAGTGTATTAATTGATTTTATAAAATTACTATTTAAATCATCGGCATTTAATCTTAGAGTTGAAGATATACCCATCTTGTATCCTTTTTAAAATTTATAAATAAATTATACTACATAAATGTAAATTGAGTATAAAATAAAAACAACTCTTGAATAAATTAAAGCTTTGCTATAATCATAAATTATTAAGGAGTATTATATGAAAACACAAAAAGAGTTAGATTTTTTAGAGAGTCATATTCCAGAACTTGCAAATAGTGCTGTAAAAAAAGCGTATTTAGATACTTTGAGTGCAGGACTTAGTGTTACAAAAGTCATTGAAGATAAAATTTATGAAATATTTCCTGATGGTACAAAAAAATTTATAAAAGATATAAAACCATCTATAAAGATTGAAAAAAAAGTGTTTACTATATGAATTTAGAAATACCACGACTTAGAATGTTTGCAGGTCCAAATGGAAGTGGGAAAAGTACAATAAAAGATGTGATAAGCAAAGAACTTTTAGGAGTTTATATAAACCCAGATGAGATAGAAAAAGATATAAAAGGGTTTGGTTTTGTAAATTTTAATCACTATGATATAAATACTTCAAAAGATGAAGTTTTAGACTTTTTTCATAATTCTGTTTTTCTAAAATCTGTTAATCTTGATGAAGAAGCAGAATTTTTAAAATTTAGTGATGATAAATTAATTTTTACAGATGTAACCATAAATTCATATTTTGCTTCAGTTTGTGCTGATTTTATAAGAAAAAAACTTCTAGAAGCTAGAAAATCATTTACTTTTGAAACTGTTATGAGTTCTTATGACAAAGTCGAATTTTTAGAATTATCAAAAAAACTTGGATATAGAAATTATTTATACTATATTGCCACAAGTGATCCACTTATTAATATATCAAGAGTAAAAAATAGAGTTGCTTTTAAAGGACACAATGTTCCAAAAGATAAGATTATAAATAGATATTATCGTTCTTTAGGCTATTTAAAAGATGCTGTAAAATTGACTCATAGAGCATATATCTTTGATAATTCATCAAATGATAAAACTTGGATATGTGAAATAACAGATGGTTCAAAAGTAGATATGAAAATAGATATTATTCCAAAATGGGTTAATGAATATTTATTATAAATATTTTTAAAAAGGAAAAGTTTGAAAATAGCAGTAATTGGTGGTGGTGCAGCTGGGATTATGGCAAGTATCACTGCAAAAAGATTAAATAAAGATTTACAAATAGATATTTTTGATGCAAACAAAAGTGTAGGAAAAAAGATATTAGCTTCTGGAAATGGAAGATGCAATATCTCAAATACAGAGATAACATCAAAAAACTATCTAGGAGAAGACCCATCTTTTGTGGATTTTGCTTTAAAGGAGTTTGATTTTAAAGCATTTGAAAAGTTTTGCAAAAGCATAGGATTACTACTTGATATAAAAGAGAGTTCAAAAGTCTATCCACTTTCAAATGAGGCAAAATCTGTTACAAAGCTTCTTGAATTAGCTTTAAACACTTTAGATATAAATATACTTTGTGAAGAGTTTGTAAAAGAGATAAAAAAAGAAGATAATAAATTTTCAATCCTTTCAAACGATATTTGGCACAAATCTTATGATAAGGTTTTGATTTCTAGTGGTCTAGGGGCAGCTCCCCAGTTAAGATCCAGTGAGATTGGATTAAATCTTGCACAAAATTTCAATCATACTTTTAATCCTACATATCCAAGCCTTGTTGGGCTTTGTACAGTTGAAAACTTCACAAAAGAGCTTGCAGGTGTTAAAAAAGAGTGTAAAGTATCTTTATATGTAAATAGAAATTTAGAAGAGCAGATTTTAGGAGATGTACTTTTTACATCTTATGGAGTTTCAGGATTTGCTATACTTGATATTTCTCAAAGAGCTGTTTTTGCACTTTCAAACTATATGGATGTGGAGTTACGAATAAACTTTTTTCCAAATATAAATGCAAATGATTTAGCAAACACTATTTCAAGCTTGTTTAAAAGTGCTGACTCTTTAATTGATGAACTTGTGGTTGATGTATTAGCTGGGCTTATTCCAAACAAGCTTTGTAAAGTGCTTTTGGATATTTCAAAAATAGATTTAAACGCAAAAATAAAAGATATAAATACAAAAGATATTAAGAAACTTGCATACAACTTAAATGAGTTTAAATTAAAAATAGAAGATACTCAAGGATTTGCACACGCAGAAGCTAGTGGTGGAGGAGTGCGAACTGTTGAAATAGATAATAAAACTTATGAAAGTAAGCTATGTTCTAATCTATTTTTTGCAGGTGAAGTTTTGGATATTGTAGGAAATAGAGGTGGATTTAATCTACATTTTGCCTGGGCTAGTGGATATTTAGCTGGAAAATCATTAGCAAAACCTTAACAAATTATAAGATTTATTTATAACATAAGTTAAAAAATAATAATTAATCAAAAATTAATGACTAACTAAATAAAATAGGGAAAATTTACAAAAAAGCCTAAAAGTAGAACAAAATGTTTAAAAACATAAGTACTAAAACCAAGCTTTTATCTTTTCCAATATTGATAATAATCATCGCTGTTTTAGTAGCATTTATTTATCTAAGATCCCTTAGTATCCTAGAAGAAAGAACAGAACTTTCAGATACTACACAAGATATTGTAAAAGGTCTTTTAGACTCAAGAATTACAGTTTATCAGTTTTTATTGGACTCTACAAAAGAGAAAAGTGATGTTGTTGTAAATAGTCTTACAACTCTAAAAAAAGAAGTTGATACTTTTAAATCAAAACTTTATATACAAGAAAATATAAATATTTCTTCAACTATTTTAAAAGATATTGATGAGTATTTAAACCATTTTGGAACTGTTTCAAAATTAAAACAGAGCTATGGAAACTCTTCAAATAGTACACTTGATAGTACTATTAAAACTATGGTAGATATTGGAAAAAAAGTAGAAGATAATATCTATAAATTAGATGATAATATTGTTAAAACTAGAAAAGATGCACTTGTTAGTTTAAGCACACAACTAGCTATTATTGCAATAGTTGCGATTAGTTTATTTATTTTAATCTCAATATTTGTTTCAAATAGTATTTTAAAATCACTTGCAAACTTTAAAACAGGTCTTCTATCTTTCTTTAATTTCTTAAATAGAAAATCAGATGATGTAGAGATTTTAGATGATTCAAGCAAAGATGAGTTTGGCGAAATGGCAAAACTTATAAATGAAAATATAGATATTGTGCAAGATACAATCGAAAAAGATAATGAATTAATAGAAAAATCAAAAGCAATAATGATAAGAGTTAGAAATGGTTGGTACTCACAACAAATTGATGCAAGTACACCAAATCTTGGTTTAAATGAGTTAAAAGATGAACTAAACGATATGATTGAACATACTAGACAAAGATTTGTTCATATAAATGATGTTTTAGCATCGTATGCAAACTTTGATTATAGACCTGTTTTAGAACTTGGACCTGATGATGAAGCGGGTGGAGTATTAGAAAAGATGATTACAGGAATTAATACTTTACAAAAAGCTCTTGAAGAGATGCTTCAAGAAAATATGAAAGATGGTTTAGTTCTTGAAGACTCTTCAAAAATATTAATTGCAAATGTTGATACACTAAATATTAGCTCAAATGAAGCAGCAGCTTCGCTAGAAGAAACAGCAGCAGCTCTTGAAGAGATAACTAGTACGGTTGTAAACAATACAAACAATGTTGTACAAATGGCAAACTACTCAAATGAAGTAAGTTCAAGTGCAAAAAGAGGTCAAGATTTAGCTAGAAGAACAACTTTAGCTATGGATGAGATTACAAGTCAAGTAAATAATATTAATGAAGCAATAAGTGTAATTGATCAAATTGCATTCCAAACAAATATTCTAAGTCTAAATGCAGCTGTTGAAGCAGCAACTGCTGGTGAAGCTGGAAAAGGGTTCGCTGTTGTTGCTCAAGAGGTGCGAAATCTGGCAAGTAGAAGTGCTGAAGCTGCACATGAGATTAAAAATATTGTTGAAAGTGCTACATTAAAAGCAAATGAAGGTAAAGATATTTCAGATTTAATGATTGAAGGTTACCAAGATTTATTAAATAATATTGAAAAATCAAGTGAAATGATACAAGAGATTTCAAATGCAAGTAGAGAGCAACAAAGTGGAATTTCACAAATAAATGATGCAATTACAATGCTTGATCAACAAACGCAACAAAACGCAGCAATTGCCTCTAAAACACAAGATATAGCAGTTAATACAGATAGAATATCAAAACAAATTGTTGAAGATGTTATGAAAAAAGAGTTTGCTGGAAAAGAGGAGATTTTAAGAAATCAGGCTCAAACTACAAGTAGTTCAAAAACAAATACAAACTCATATAATATAAATAAAAAATCTGTTTCACAAGCTAGTAAAGCAAGTTTCAAAAAAGAAGAACCAAAAACTCAAACAAAAGCGTTTAAAGATAGTTCAAATGATGATGAGTGGGAAAGTTTCTAAAACTTCCCACCCAATTTGGAACAGGGACTTTTAGTCCCAGCGTCTTGTGGAAATAAATCTTCAACACACAATCTACAACTCACCATAACATTTTTATTTTTTATTTTTCGTTATCATCTATTGCTTTGAGTTATGCATGGAATAAATTCCATGTTCCAAAATAAATCAATATATCCACACAATATACTTTTGATAACAATTCTTAATACTAAGAGTAATCAAAGTTAAAAAACTATACCATTGCACAAACTATAAATTTGAACAAAAGGAAAACAGTATGATTAAAAAAATTGCATTGAGTGCTTTTTTACTTGTTTCATCAATTTTTGCAAACAATGAAGTAAATGTATATTCACAAAGACACTATGACTCTGATAAGGAACTATTTAAAATATTTGAAGAAAAAACAGGAATAAAAGTAAATTTAGTTACAGCAAAAGCTGAAGAACTTGTAGCAAAACTATCAATTGAAGGAAGAAATTCTCCAGCTGATATTTTAATAACAGCTGATATTGGAAATCTATACACAGCAAAACAAAGAGGACTTTTACAAGGTGTTGAATCAAAAATCTTAGAAGAAAATGTACCTGCACACTTAAGAGATGAAGATAACAACTGGTTTGCACTTACAAAAAGAGCTAGAATTTTTGTTTATAATCCAAAAACAGTTGATCCAAAAGATTTAGATGACTATTTTTCACTAACAAAACCAATTTTTAAAGGAAAAGTAATCACAAGAAGTGCAACTCACGCATACAATAAATCTCTACTAGCTTCAATAATTGCACATCATGGTGAAGAAAAAGCTTTAGAGTTCGCAAAAGGTTTAGTAAATAATTTTGCAAGAAATCCAAAAGGAAGTGATAAAGACCAAATAAGAGCAGTTGCAAGTGGTGAAGCTGATATTGCTATTGTAAACTCTTATTATGTTGGAGTTATGGCAAATAGTAAAGACAAAGTAGATAGCGAAATTGCAAATAGTTTAAAAATACATTTCCCTGCACAAAATAGTACAGGTGCACATATAAATATCTCAGGTGCAGCTATTACACAATTTGCCCCAAATAAAGAGAATGCTGTAAAATTAATTGAGTTTTTAACAAGTGAAGAAGCACAAGGTGCATTAGCTGAAGGAAACTATGAGTATCCAATAAATGTAAAAGTAAAACCAGCTGGAACAGTATCATCTTGGGGAGAGTTTAAAGAAGATACAATCCCTTTAAATGAAGTTGGAAAATATACAAACACAGCTATGAAAATAGCAGAGCAAGGAAAATGGAAATAAGCCGTTTTAAATACTTAATAGCCCCAATTATAGGGCTATTAATCACCTTTCCAATACTAGCTGTAATATTCTATTTTATATTTTTTCAAGAAGATGTTAGTGAAATATCTCAAGTCGAAAATATATTTAACTACACAAAAACTACAATAGTCTTACTTGTAGGAGTAACTTTTTTTGCCTCAATTTTAGGAATTGTAACATCATATTTAAGTGCAAGATATAACTATTTTGGTTCTAAATTTTTTGCTTTGATTTTTATTTTGCCTTTGGCTTTTCCTGCTTATGTTTTAGCATATAGTTATGTTGGTTTTTTTGAATTTAGAGGACTTATGTCGCAAATGTTTTCTAATACAGATTTAAAAATAGATATTATGAATATCTATGGAGCAATTTTTATTTTTACAATTGCTATGTACCCATATATTTATGTGCTAGGAAGAGTATCTTTTGCAAGTGTTTCAAAAACAGTTGTTGAGCTTGTACAAATAAATAAACTATCATCTACAAAAGCTTTTTTTCAAGTATATCTTCCACTTTCATATCCAGCAATATTTGCAGGTTTAATTTTAGCTCTTATGGAAACTATAAGTGACTATGGAACGGTTTTTTATCTTGGAGTTGAGACTTTTAGTTTGGGAGTTTTTAAAAGCTGGTTTGGATATGGAGATATAAGTGGAGCTATTTATGTATCTGTTGTTTTACTAGTTTTTGTATTTTCTATACTTTTAATTGAGTATAAAATTAGAAAAAAATTCAGATTTGCAAGTTCAACACATAGTTTTGAAAGAGCTGCTAAAATTGATTTAAAAGGAAAACAGAACTTTTTTGCATTTTTAGTATCTTTTATCATATCAAGTATTGCATTTTTTATTCCACTATTAGTTCTTATTTATTGGACAATTCTTGATTTTGGAGAGTGGGAGTGGGAGAGTTTGGAGCTTTTAGCAAATACTTTAAAACTAAACTTCATATCTTCACTTTTTATCATCTCTTTATCATTTATAGTTGTGTATATGCTAAGATTTTATCCAACAAAACCTAGTGTATTTATTCACAAAATGTCAATTTTAGGGTACTCAATTCCAGGTGCTGTTGTTGCACTTGGACTTTTGGTTATTGCAAATTTTATTGATAACTCTTTACAAATGGCACTTTTAAATGGTTCATTTATTGTGATTATTTTTGCATATACAACTAGATATTTTGCTACAAGTATTGGAAGTGTTGAAAATGGATTTAGTAAAATTGATTCAAATTTAGATGATGCAAGTAAAATTTTTGGTACAAGTGAGAGTTCAAATCTTTTTAAAATATATTTTCCACTTTTAAAACCATATTTGCTTAGTGGTTTTTTAATTTTATATATTGATATTGCAAAAGAGTTACCAGCAACTTTGCTTTTAAGACCATTTAATTATGATACTTTAGCAATTAGAATTTATGAACTTTCAACAAATGAGATGCTTTTTAAAGTAGGATTTCCATCACTAATTTTGGTTAGTACAACAGCCGTTGCAGTGATACTATTAAACTCAAAAATTATAAGAAGAAGAAAATGAAAAAAATTGTAGAGATAAAAAATTTAAAAAAGACTTTTTGCAAAGGTGATATTTGTGTCGCAAATGGAATAAATCTTGATATTTATGAAGGTGAAATTCTTACAATTTTAGGTAAAAGTGGAAGTGGAAAAACAAGTTTCCTACGAATGCTTGCAGGTTTAGAAAATCCTGATAGTGGTGAAGTTTTAATTGATGAAAACCTTGTTTTTTCAAATAGTATAAATGTAGAACCAAAAAATAGAAAAGTGGCTATAGTATTTCAAAACTACGCTTTAATCCCACACTTTAATGTATCTTCAAATATTTTGTTTGGATCAAATGCATCAAAAGAAGAGCTTGAAGATATTTTGCTAAAAACAAAACTAAAAGGTCACGAAACTAAATATCCACACGAATTAAGTGGTGGTCAGCAACAAAGAGTTGCACTAGCAAGGGCTTTGATTAATAAGCCAAAGATTCTTCTTTTAGATGAACCTCTAAGTAATATTGATACAGAGCTTAGAAATATTTTAAGAGCTGAATTAAAGAAAACTCTAAAAGAGTTAAAAATAACTTCACTTTTTATTACTCACGACAAAGAAGACGCATTTTATCTATCAGATAGAATTGCAATTATGGATGGTGGAAATATTTTACAAGTTGGATTTAGTAAAGAGATATATCAAAATCCAAAAGATATTTATTGTGCAAACTTCTTAGGAAAAATAAACCACATAGAAAATAATATTTATGCAAGACCTGAAGATATTATTATTTCTTCAAATGGAAAATATGAAGCAGAATTTTTAGAGTCTATTTTTTATGGAAATTTCTATGAAGTAATAGCAAAATATGAAGATAAAAATATCATAATATACTCAAAAGATGACATTTTTACACAAGACAATATAATAAAATTTGATTTAAATATAAATAATGTAATTTACCTATAAATTAACTACACCTTAATTATTTTTCATATATATTTTTGATTATGAATAGAATCAAATTTTTTATAATTTTTATAACTTTAATTAATTCAACTCTTTTTGCAAAAGAAGATAAAATCACTCTATATTTAGACTGGTTTAATCAGTTTCAATTTGCTGGATACTATATAGCAAAAGAGAAGGGCTTTTATAGCGAACTCAACCTAGATGTTGAGATAAAAGAGTTTAAACACAATATTAATATGGTAAATACTATTTTAAACACAAAAAATAGTTATGGTGTTGGAAAATCTTCTTTAATTTTGGATAAATACAACAATAAAGATATATTTTTATTAAATGCTGTTTTCCAAAAATCTCCTTTGGTACTTATATCTTTAAAAGAGAATAATATCACTTCAATCAAAGATTTAGAAAATAAAAGAGTGATGATAACAAATGATGCAATAGAAAGTGCTACAATTCAATCCTTAATAAAAACGAATAATATAAAAAATATTGAGATACAAAATCACACTGGAAATATAGAGGATTTGATTTTAAATAATACAGATGCAATGGCTTGTTATTTGTCAAATGAGCCAATATATTTGGATAAAAAAGGAGTAGAGTATTCGATAATAGATAAAAATATAAATGTTGATTTTTATGAAGGAATACTTTTTACATCTAAAAAACAGTTTGAAGAAAATAGCACACAAGCAGTAAACTTTTCAAATGCAAGTTTAAGAGGTTGGGAATATGCGTTTTCAAATATAGAAGAGAGTGCAAAGATAATTTATGAAAAATATAATAGCTTTAATAAAAGTTTAGATGATATTATTTCTGAGGCAAAAGTTTTAAAAAGGATTTCAAGATTTGAGTTAAATTTACTTGGGAAAATAGACAAAAATAGAATTGATGATATTAAAAAGTTCTATATATTTTCAGGAATAAATAAAAGTAAAGAGGATTTTGATACAAAAAGTTTTATTTTTGATAGAAAAAACTTATTACTATCAAAAAAAGAGCAAAGCTACTTTCAAAACAATACTTTTTCACTTATTGTAGAAGATAATAAATTTCCATACTCATATAAATTTACTGGGGATTTAAAAGGATTAGAAGTTGATTTTTGGGAGTTATTAGGAAAAGAGTTAAATACAAATTTTCATATAGAAGAAAAACTTGCTTTAAAAAAACCAAATGGTGCTAAGGGAACAAAAAAAGTTGAGTTAGTTGAGTATAAAGATAGAGATAATAAAGATTTTATATACTCAAATCCTTTGATGAAAATACAATTTGCACTTGCTACAAAATCGTATGCTTCATATATTCCAACTATACTTGCTTTAAAAAATGTAAAAATAGCAGTGAATAAAGATTTTAAATATTTAAATGAATTAAAACATCTAAATACAGCTATTGAGTATATTATTTATCCTACAATTGATGAGGCTTTAAAAGCAGTAAAAAAAGATAAAGTTTTTGCATATATTGATGATATATTTACTCTAAATTACCATTTATTGGAAAATTATGATGATAATTTAAAGATAAATAATAGTATAAATCTTACTAAAAATATAGTTTTCAAAATTGAAAAATCTGAAAAAGAGTTTATTGATATTATAAATAAAGGAATAAGTTTTATAGATGATGAAGATAGAGATACAATTTATAACTCTTATCAAAAATTCATTTTAAAAGAGAGAGTTTCATATAAAGATATTTTAAAATATGTAATTCCACTTGTTTTTATAACTATGATAATATTAATTCTAAATTTTAAACTACAACTAGAAGTAAAAAGAAGAACAAATGTAGAAGAACAGCTTTTAAAACTTGTAAACTATGATGAACTTACAAAAATTTACAATAGAAGAAGAACAGAAGAGATATTAAATTATGAGATTGATATTGCAAAAAGATATGATTCAAATCTCACTACTTTGTTCTTAGATTTAAACGATTTTAAACCAATAAATGATACTTATGGACATAGAAATGGAGATAAGGTTTTAACAGAAGTTGTAAACCTTATAAAAAGAAATATTAGATCAACAGATAGTTTTGGAAGATGGGGTGGAGATGAGTTTATTATTATCTTACCACAAACAAGTGCTTCTGAAGCAGAAAATATTGTAAAAAATCTAAAGAAACAGATTTTAAATATAGAGTTTGATTTTGATAAAAGTATAAAAATGAGTTGTAGTTTTGGTATTTATCAGTATAAAAGAGGCGATGATTTACTATCTATAATACATAATGTTGATAAGTTAATGTATGAAGATAAGGCAAAATATAAGCAAAACAAGCAAGAAATTAATTAGGTAAGAAGTTTAAAACTTCCCACCTAAGGCTTTAAAAAGCTCATTTTTGTTTTCAAGTTCTAAATATTTTAAGCTTTTAAGAGTTTTTAATGAATTTATATACTCTCTTTGAGAAATCAACATATTTAAATATGTTCCATAACCTATTTTATATGATTTTAAAGCAATAGTATAGCTCTCTTCCAAAGCTTTTACTATATCTTCTTGATTGTTTATTCTAGTTGATATACTTTTTTTTGTACTTAATACATTATTTACCTCATAAAATGCAGTTTCAATAGATTTCTCATACTCTAAAAGTGCTTTTTGAGTCTCTATTTCACTATATTTTAGTTTTGCACTATTTTCACCCATATTAAATATAGGAATAGAGATACTTGGTGAAAAACTCCAAGTTCTTGAAGAGTTTTCAAAAAGTGAACTCAAACTTGGATTTGCAAAACCTCCAAGTGCTGTTAGAGAAATACTAGGAAAAAACGCAGCTCTAGCAGCTCCTATATTTGCATTTTTTGCTTTTAATTTATATTCACTTTCAATAATATCAGGTCTTTGTAAAAGCACATTTGAAGCAATTCCTGATTTAATATCTTCAAGAATTTTTGAGTTTAAATCAATATTTTCTAAATCCAAATCAAATTTTTGAGAACTTAAAAGTTCAAGACTATTTATATCTTTTTCTATATTTGTTTTGTACTCTAAAATAGAGTTCTCTACCTCTTTTAGTGAAGCAAAACTAGATAGTTTTTCATCTTTACTTACACTTCCTAAAGAGTGCTTTTTATCTATTAAAGTGTAAACACTGCTTAAGTTTTTTTCTAAATCCTTAAATGTTTGCAATAGCTCAATATTTTCTAAAAGGCTTAAATATGAACTAACTGTTTGTGAAATAAGTGATAGTTTTGTAGTTTCTTGTGCATATTTTGTAGCAAGAAAACTATTTTTCGCACTCTCATTTAAGCTTCTAATTTTTCCAAATAGATCAATCTCATAACTTAAACTCAAATTTGCTTTATAGTTGTTTGAAATATTGCTATCTCTTTTTTCTCTTGAAAATCCACCATTTGCATCAACTTTTGGATAAAGTGCAGATTCTTCAACTCTATATAAAGCTTTTGAAGCTTCTATATTTAAAAGTGCAATCTGTATATCTTTGTTGTTTTCTAAAACTCTATCTATAATATTTTTTAGATTTTTATCCACTATAAACTCATCTAAAGATAGAACTCTTTGCTCATAATCAAGAGTTTTTAAAGGGGTATCTAAATATTTATTATTATCTATTTCTAGATTTGGAGATAAGGATGCACAAGAGGTAAAAAGTAGTGAACATAGAGCTATTGATAGATAATTTCTCATACTTTTCCTTTATTATTTATATCTTTTCTTGAAAATATTTTTTGTACAGCTATATAAAATATTGGTACAAAGAAAATTGCTAAAATTGTAGCGCTTACTGTTCCACCAATAATTCCTGTTCCAATTGCAATTCTACTATTTGCACCAGCTCCACTACTAATTGCAAGTGGAATAATCCCTGCAATAAATGCTAGTGAAGTCATAATTATGGGTCTTAGTCTTAATTTCGCACCTTCTATTGCAGCTTCTATTAAATCAGATCCATTTTTATACGCACTATTTATAAACTCTACAATTAATATGGCATTTTTACTAGCCAATCCCATAACAGCTAAAATAG
>CANRCH010000006.1 GCA_947629065.1 uncultured Aliarcobacter sp. | reverse complement strand
TGCAAATGTTGTTTTAACTGGTGAAAACTTCGATGAAGCTTATGCAGCAGCTATAAAATTTGCAAAAGAACAAAACAAAGAGTTTGTTCACCCTTTTGCTGATGATGAAGTAATCGCAGGGCAAGGAACTATTGCTTTAGAGATATTAGAAAATATTGAAGATATTGAACATATTATTGTGCCAATTGGTGGTGGTGGATTAATCGCAGGAGTTGCAATTGCTGCAAAAACGAAAAACCCAAACATCAAAATAACTGGTGTAGTTGCAAGTGGTGCAAGAGGTATGAAAGATAGCTTTGAAGCAAGATCTCCAATAGATTCAAGTAGTGTGCGAACTATTGCAGATGGAATTGCTGTTCGTGATGTTACTCCAAAACTTCTAGATATTATTTTAGAGTATGTTGATGAAATTGTTGAAGTAAGTGAAAATGAGATTGCAAATGCGATTTTATTTCTACTTGAAAGACACAAACTCATTGTTGAAGGTGCGGGTGCTGTTAGTGTTGCTGCAATAATGCATGACAAAGTTGATATTAAAAATAGAAAAGTTTGTGCAGTTGTAAGTGGTGGAAATATCGATGTTACAATGCTTTCACTTATTATTGAAAAAGGTTTAATCAAATCTCATAGAAAAATGAATTTAATTGTAACGCTTATGGATAAACCAGGTGCTTTAATGAAATTAACAGAGATTTTAACTTCTTGTGTTGCAAATATTGTACAAATTGACTTTGATAGAAACTCTTTAAAACTGGAGTTTGGAGAGGCACATGTAACAATTGCTTTAGAGACAAAAGGCGAAGAGCATCAAGAGTTAATAAGAGAAAATCTGAAACAAAATGGCTACAGATTTAAACAAATTTAATCTATTTTTTTATATTTATTAATTTTTTAGAAAAAAAATAGTATAATTTAGTCGTAATTTAGTAATCGTAGAAAGAAGAACAAAGGAAGAAAATGGAAGGAAGACTGTTTACATTCTTAGGTACTATTGGTGGTCACGGTCAAGAGTGGATGATATTATCGCATTACGTTTTAGTACTTGCAATAGTATTTCTTATCTCAAGAGCCGCTACAAGAAAAATGCAATTAGTTCCAACAGGAAGTCAAAATGTAATGGAAACTTTCGTAGGTGGTATCATATCTATGGGAAGTGACACAATGGGAGAGAAAAACGCTAGAATTTATATGCCATTAATTGGTTCATTAGCTCTAGTAATTTTTGTAAGTAATATGATTGGGGTAATTCCTGGATTCGAAGCTCCAACAAGTAATATTAACTTTACAGCTGCTTTAGCTCTTATTGTGTTTGTTTACTATAACTATCTTGGAATTAAGAAAAATGGTTTTATAAACTATTTTAAACATTTTATGGGACCAATGCCTATATTAGCACCTTTAATGTTCCCAATTGAGATTATTTCTCACTTATCAAGAATAGTTTCACTATCTTTCAGGTTATTTGGATCTGTAAGAGGAGATGATATGTTCTTGATGGTTCTTTTAATGCTAGTTCCTTGGATTCTGCCATTACCAGGATTTTTCCTACTATTTGTAATGGGAGTTTTACAAGCATTTATTTTTAGTATCCTAACATATGTATATATAGCTGGTTCTATAATGATGGAAGAAGAGCATTAAGAGTTTTTCTTGATACATTTAAAAAGGAAGGTGTTTTCATCTTCCTTTTTTTATTTCCTTTTTTTTAATATATTATTTCAAAGCTCAACTAATTCAATTTTATCTTTTTGTAAATAGATTAAAATTGCTTCTACTTTGTTTGTATTAAAGATTTCACTTATCGCTTTTTTATAGTGTAAAACTTGAGTTTTATGAGAGTTTTGGATTTGGGCAGTTGTTTTAAAATCTACAATATAGTAGCTATTTTCTTTAAAAATAAGTAAATCAATAATCTTTATCTCTTCATTAAAAACAAGTGCTTGTTCATTTGTAAAACTTGCATCTTTTATTAAATTTTTAAACTTATCATCTCTTATTAACTGCTCTACTCTATTTTTTATATCTATAAAATCATCTTGGCTTAAAAAATTAAGATACTTTGTTTTAGAGATATTTATTAACTCATCAAGCTCCTCTTTTGAGAAATCTTGCATAAGCTCTAACACAAAGTGAGTAGCAAGTCCAAAATATTTGGCTCTTAAAAACTCTTTATCATATATTTTTTCTTGCTTTATAGCTTGTTCTTGTTTTCCTAAATTTAGTGCTTTATACTCAACTTTTTTTATCTCTTCAACAAAAACTTGCTTATTACTTTTTATAATTTCACCTATTTTTTCTACACCTAAATTTAGAAGTTCAAAGCTTGAAGATTTTATTTTTTTAAACACTATTAGATTATTTTTTGCTCTAGTTAGTGCAACATATAAAATATTTTTCTCATCATCAAGACTTAAATTTTTCTCTTTTTCCAAAGCTTGTTTATACTCATCATCAAAAGATTCAAAACCTTTTATTTTATAGTAGATATTTTGTAGTTCAATGCCGTTATAATTAAATAGAAGTGAACTTTTATCATAGTTTTTTCTTGTTAATCTATCCATTAAAATAACAGTATGAAACTCTAAACCTTTTGATTTAAATACTGTAAGAATTTGTAAACCGTCTGTTTTTGGACTTTCTAAACTCTCTTCAAGTTTATCAATCTCATAAATAAAATCAACTATATTTCTATATCTACTTGAAATTTCTATTAGCCTTATTATATTGTCATCTATCATTTCAAAGGTTTTTGCAAAACTATACAAAAACTTTGACATATCAAACTCTTTTACGAAATCTTTTTCATCCAACTTTATCTCAAAGCTAGAGTTAAAATCTCTTCCTAAAAGTGCATTAAAATTCTCTTTATATATATTTTCTTTAAAATATAGATACTTTATTCCATTTATTAAAGCTTTTACATTTTGCTGATTTATTAGTTTTGAACTTAGTTCCGTTCTTATATTTAAAAGTGGAAATTTCTCTTTTAAAAAATAAAATATGTCTAAAACATCACTATTTGTATAGGTTAAAATTGCAATATCATCAGGCTTTATTCCATTATCTATTAAATCTTTTACCTTAAGTGCCAAAGCAGCTAAATTTTTATCATTTGTAAAATCTTCATCTTCAATAACCTCAACATATCCGCCACTATTTGCTTCTAAACTCTCTTGGTTGATATACTCATAGTTTACAAGATTTGAAAACTTACTATTTACAAAATCTATAATATTTTTTCTTGATCTATAATTTATATTTAAATTTTCAACTTTTATTAAAGAGTTATTTTCTATTACATAATCAAAAAGTTCTCTTTTTCCTCCACGAAATCTATAAATACTTTGTTTTGGATCTCCAACATAGAAAAAAGTTTTAAATTTTGTACTATCAGCAGCTAATATCTCTTCAATCAATGGTTTTAAAATTTTGTATTGTAAGATTGAGGTATCTTGAAACTCATCAATTAAAATATGATTATATGTACTATCAAGCCTAAAATACAGAAACTCTTTTGAGATATTTGTACTTAAAAGAGTATAAACTAAATTTGAAATATCACTAAACTCAAATTGATTTTTCTTTAGATTATAATCAAATTTAAAATCTTTAAAACTCTTAAAAAGATTTAATATTTTTGATAAACTATACCCTGCTCTTAATTTATAATATTTTAAAAACTCATCTTTTAAAGCTAAAAATATACTCTCTACTTCATCATTTGAACACTTTTTAAAGTATGAATAAGAAGCTAAACTCTCTTTTTCTATCCAAGTTTTAGAAAATAGTTCTTCAAAACTATCAAAATTTACAGCATTTTTTGCACTGTTACTAGCAGCTGTACAAGATAAAAAATGCTCTTTTATCTTAAAAGCTATTTTTAAAATCACATCTTTTTGTAAATCTATTAAACTATTATCAAATTTTGCTAAAGAAAAACTCTCATTTTTCTCATTTAAAATTTTAAATAGTTCAAAAAGTGAAGCAAATTTTTTACTCTCGTAACTTGCAAAATCGACTAAGTCCAAGAAATTTTCTTCATCTAAAGTTTGCAAAAACTTATAACTCAAAAGCTCTTCATCATCACTTTGAATCTCAAAATCATCACTAACTCCAATATATCCACAAAACTCCCGTAAAATCTTATTTACAAACTTATCAATAGTGTAAATTGCAAGATTTGAATCTTGAAAATCTTTTAAAATATACTCTTTTTTATTTAAAATCTCATCTTTTGAAAGTTGTGTAACTTTTATAATCTCATCTAAATAAGCCTCATCTTCACCCAAACTATATAGAGTTTTATAAATTCTTTCACTCATTTCGTTTGATGCTTTATTTGTAAAAGTAAGTGTTAAAATCTCTTCAGACTTTGCACCAAGAAGAAGTAAACTAATATACCGTACAGTTAGTGCAAAGGTTTTACCACTTCCTGCACTTGCTTTTAATGCTAAATATTTTTCCATAAAATAATTTTACTATAATTCTATTTTAAAAGTGATTTTAAGATATAATTTATACTTTAATATTTACAAGGATTAGAAAATGGCTCAAACAAATCAAAAAGTTCAAACTCTTATTGATGCTATTCCATATTTCAAAAAATTTTATGGAAAAACTATTGTTATAAAATATGGTGGAAGTGCTCAAACAAGCGATGATTTAAAAGATAAATTTGCTCAAGATATAGTTTTACTTACACTTTTAGGAATAAAACCTGTAATTGTTCACGGTGGAGGAGCAAGAATTACAGAACTTTTAAACAAGCTTGAAATCCCATCATCATTTGTAGATGGCTATAGAGTAACTTGTAAAGATAGTATGAGAGTTGTTGAGATGGTTTTAAGTGGAGAAATAAATAAAAATATAGCATCACTACTAAATCATCACGGTTCAAAAGCTATTGGAATATCTGGAAAAGATAGTGGAATTATAAAAGCTATTCCAAAAGATGATGGAAAGTTTGGATATACAGGTGAGATTACAGAAGTAAATGGTGCTATGATAAACAAACTTTTAGGTGAAGGATTTATTCCAGTAATTGCTCCTATTGGAGATGCAACTGAACCAAATCATCCTGGATTTAATATAAATGCAGATATAGCTGCTTGTAAAATTGCAAGTGCCATTAAAGCTCAAAAAGTTATGTTTTTAACAGATACTATTGGAGTTTTAAACAAACAAGGTGAGTTAATCCAAACATTAGATAAAGCAAATGTTGAGATGTTTAAAAAAGATGGAACAATAGCTGGTGGAATGATTCCAAAAGTTGATGCTTGTATTGATGCTATTCATAATGGTGTAAATAAAGCTCATATTATAGATGGAAGAGTTGAACACTCTATTTTACTTGAACTATTTACAAGTGATGGAATTGGAACACAGTTTATTAGAGTTGATAATCCAAATAATGGAATAGATTTAGAAAAATTATTAAATAGTTAAATAAATAGGCATAACTCGTTATGCCCTTCAGAGTTTTGCTACTTTTAGCATTTTTTTACAAATTGTGTTAAAAAGTAGTCGTTAAATAAAAATGTTCCCTTTTAAATGGGAACTATTTAAAAGGAGAAATTAGATTATGAATTTTATTGAAACAAGAGGAAATGATGGGAATTTACCAAAAGAAGTTAGCTTTAGCCAAGCTATTTTAAATCCTAGTGCTTCTTTTGGTGGACTTTATATACCAAAAGATTTACCTGCTTTAGAGGATAACTTTTTACAAAAGCATATTAATAGTGCATATAAAGAACTAGCATTTGATATTTTAAAAAAATTTGAGATTGATATTGAAGATGAGGCTATTTTAAATGCCTTAAATCTTTATGATAATTTTGACGATAAAAACAATCCTTGTCCAGTTGTAAAGGTAAAAGATGATCTATTTGTACATGAACAATATCATGGTCCAACAAGGGCTTTTAAAGATATGGCACTTCAACCTTTTGGCTCAATTTTAAGCCATTTAGCACAAAAAAAAGATGAAAACTACTTAATTCTTGCAGCTACAAGTGGAGATACTGGACCAGCTGCATTAAATACATTTAAAAACAAAAAAAATATTAAAATTGTTTGCCTATATCCAGATGGTGGAACAAGTGATGTTCAAAGACTTCAAATGGTTTGTGAAGATGGTGATAATCAAAAAATTATTGGGATAAAAGGGAACTTTGATGATGCACAAAATGCACTAAAAAATCTTTTAGCTTCAAGTAGTTTTAAAGCTGAATTAGAAAAAGAAAATACAAAACTAAGTGCTGCAAATAGTGTAAACTTTGGAAGAATAATTTTCCAAATCATCTATCACTTTTGGTCATATTTAGAACTTCTTAGACAAAATGAGATTAAAGATGGTGAAAAAATCTATCTTGTAGTTCCAAGTGGAAACTTTGGAAATGTTCTAGGTGCTTACTATGGACAAAAAATGGGACTTCCAATTGAAAAACTTTTAGTTGCTTCAAATGAAAATAATATTTTAACAGAGTGGATAAAAACTGGAATTTATGATATTAGAGAAAAAGAGTTAAAATTAACAAAATCTCCAGCTATGGATATTTTAAAATCTTCAAACATTGAAAGAGTAATTTTTGATCTATTTGGAAGTACTAGAACAAAAGAACTTTTTGATGATTTAAACAAAAACTCAATATTTAAAATGTCACCAGAAGAAACAGCAAAACTTCAAGAGTTTTTTAGTGCTACTTTTAGTGATGATGATTTTGGGCAAAAAACTATTAAAGAGTATTTAGATAGTGGATATTTAATGGATCCACACACAGCAACTTGTATAAAAGCATATAATGAGTTAAAAGAAAAGCCATTAAAAACTGTAATTTATTCAACAGCAGAGTGGACAAAATTCTCTCCAACAGTTTTAAATTCACTAAATCAAAACTCTACAAAATACGCTGATAAAGATGCCCTTGAAGAGATTAGTACTAAATTTGATGCAAATCTTCCAAAAAGCATTAAAGAGTTATTCTCTTCAAAAATAAATCACCCTTTAGTAATAAATAAAGAAAATATAGAAGAAGAGATTATTAAATTCATTAGAAAATCATAATATTTTCTAATGAAAATTATTTCATTTTTTATATTAACATTCACTTTTTCTACACACTTCATTAATCTTTCATTTAAAAATTGACACAAATCAATAATTCTTAAGAATCTTTATATTAAAATCGAGCCTGATTCTAATTTTATAAAAAGGAAGCCAAATATGTCTAACAATACAAATAGACGAGATTTCATTGGTTACTCATTTGCCGCTGTTGCTGCAGTTGGGGGAGCCGCATCTTTGTATGGTATGAAACAGGTGTGGGATCCACTTCCAAGCGTACTTGCTGGTGGATTCACTGAAGTTGATTTAAGCGCATTAAAAGCTGGTGAACCAGAAACATTCACTTGGAGAGGAAAACCTATCTTTGTTTTGAAAAAAACTGCCGATATGGAAGATAGTAAAAGAGACTTAATAGTAGGAAGTGATAGATTCACTGTTGCTATTGGTCTTTGTACTCACCTTGGATGTATTCCTGCATGGAAAAAAACTCAATGGAAATGTGCATGTCACGGTGGAGAGTTCAATGCAAGTGGTGAAGAGACTTTTGGACCACCACCAAGACCTCTTGATTTACCACCGTTTGAAGTTAAAGGTAATACTTTAGTTCTTGGAAATGAAGGACCTGAGTATAAAAAAATTGCTGATGCAATGATGGCGTAAGGAGATAGAGAATGGCAAAATTTGAAAAAGCTAACTCTGTTGGTGAGTGGTTAGACCAAAGATTAAATGTTAAAACATTTAATAAAGTAATGATGACTGAGTACTGGATTCCAAAAGATATTAACTTCTTATGGGCAATGGGAGTACTTTTAGCTACAACATTCGGAATTTTAATAGTTTCAGGTCTATTTTTAATGATGTATTATAAGCCAGATGTAAATCTAGCTTTTGATAGTGTTAATTATACAATTATGCAAGAAGTTGCATTTGGTTGGTTATTTAGACATATGCATGGAATTGCAGCTTCTGTTGTTTTCTTAGTTATTTATATACATATGCTTACAGGTATCTATTATGGATCATATAAGCAAGGTAGAGAGATGATTTGGATTTCAGGAATGCTACTGTTTGTTACATTTAGTGCAGCTGGATTCTCTGGATATATGCTTCCATGGGGACAAATGTCATACTGGGCAGCAATGGTTATTACAAACCTATTTGGTGGAGTTCCAGTTATTGGTGATGAATTAGTTATCTGGATTAGAGGGGACTTTAACGTTGCAGACGCAACACTTACAAGATTCTTTATGCTTCACGTATTCTTATTACCAATCGTAATTATGGGACTTATTGGATTCCACTTCTACACACTTAGAATTCCTCACGTTAATAATCAAAGTTCTGAAGAACTAGATTTTGATGCTGAAGCTGAAAAATATTTAAGTGGTAATAAAAAAGAGTCAAAAGTTATTCCTTTCTGGCCTGTGTTTATATCTAAAGATTTAGCAGTTCTTGGAGTATTCTTAATTTTCTACTTCTACTTAGTGTTCTTCCACTATAGTTTTGCTATGGACCCAATTAACTTTGACCCAGCAGATCCAATGGTAACACCTCCACATATCTACCCTGAGTGGTATTTCTTATGGTCGTATGAAGTATTAAGAGGATTCTTCTTTGATATTGCAGGATTTAAAGCATTTGATATTGGTCTAATTGCATTTGCATTTGCAAATGGTATTTTCTTCATCTTACCATGGTTAGATAGAGATACAAAAATTTTACCAGCTCACAAAAGACCATTATTCTTTATTTGGTTCTGGATTTTAGTAGCAGATTTAATCGTACTTACTGTTTATGGAAAACTTCCTCCAACAGGAACAAACGCATGGGTAGGATTCTACGCAGCTGTTGTATTTATTCTACTATTTGTTCTACTTCCAGTTATTTCAAAAATTGATCAAAAAAGAAGAGGATAAGAGATGAGAGAATTAAAAATATTAGCAGTAGTAGTAGCATTAACTCTTATTACTTACTGGGGAGTTGAGCCTTTTGCTCACTCGCAAATGAATCCAGCTGTAAGCCCTGTTGAATATAAATTTGATAAAGCAGATAAAGATTCAGCAAAACTTGAAGTTGAAAATGCTAAAAAAGAGTTAGAAAGTGCTAAAAAAGATGGAATTGAAAAAGCTGTAAAAGCAGCTGAGGCTACTTTAACTGAAAAAGAAGCTTTTGAAAAAACAATTACAGAATTTTGGGCATCAAATGAAGAGGCTATCAATTTAAAAGGTGATGTAGCAAATGGTGAAGTTTTAGTTACTGCTAACTGTACTGCTTGTCACTCAATTGAATCAAAAGGTTTTCCTCAGGCTATGGATAATGCAACTTTAGCTTCTGCTTATGGTGTTGCTACTCCTGATTTAGGTAGTGCTGGAAAAATTTACTCAAAAGAGTATTTAGTTGCATTTATAAAAAATCCTGCATTAGGAGCTAAAGTATCTCATAAATATGAAGATGGTGGAGCTCACCCAATGCCAGGTTATGACTGGATGAGTGCACAAGAAATTGCAGATATGGTTGCTTATTTACAATCAATTGCACCTGAAAAAATGACAAACAAAGAGGTATTTACTGATGCTTGTCAAAGATGTCACGCTATTAAATATGCAGACAAATTTGGTGGTACAATGGCAGCATTCTCACCAGCAGATGATGTTACAAAATATATGGGTAAATTACCTCCTGATTTATCACAATTTATAATCAGTAGAGGTCATGATTACCTACATAAATTTGTAAATGACCCTCAAAAACTACTTGAAGGTACAGCAATGCCTAGAGTTGGTTTAACAGAAGAAGCACAAAATCAAGTTATTACTTATTTAGAAGAAGTTGGAGATCCAAAAAAATCTGAAAGAGAAGAACTTGGACCTAAATTCCTAATCTATTTAGTGATTTTTGCAATATTCGCATTCTTATGGAAAGCAAGTAGATGGAGAGATGTTCATTAATTTGAACCTCTTTTCTCATTAAAAAAGGCTATGAAGAAATCTTCATAGCCTTTTTTATTTTCTTGAATTTTATTTAAAACTAAATTCTATATCAAAATTTTTGCACTAGCAGCAATAACTGCTGTTTCAGATTTTAATATTATATTTGAATTAAATCCTACAATATTAAACTCTTTAAATAACTCTCTTTCATTTTGTGAAAATCCACCTTCAGGTCCAATTAGTAAAGTAGTTATACTATCTTTTTTTTCATCAATTAAAGAGTTTGAAAAATCTAAAATATATAAATCTTTATGCTTTTCTAAAATATTTTTAAAACTATCTTCAAGTTCTAGTTTTATAATACTACTTCTACCACATTGACTTGAAGAATTAACTAATATTTTTTCTAATTTTTCAAAATTTATTTTGAAATTCTTTTGTGAAAATTCACTATAAACAAAAGTTATTTTATCAACTCCTAGTTCATTAAGTGAAGCTATACTTTTTTCAATAGTCTTTGGATCAACAACACACCAAATAAGATGTAGAGTTTTTCTAGCTTCAACAATTTTTTCCTCTTTTGATATAAGTTCTAAGCTTAAATCTTTTTTACCTATATTTACAATTTTATATCTATATAAAAAATTATCATTTAAATTTCTTATATTTATTTCATCGCCAATTTTTTTTCTTCTAGCTTTTATTAAATAGTTATAATTTTCATCTTTGATTTGTAAAAACTCATTTTTTGCATCTTCTTCAAAAATAAATTGCATAAAAAGCCTTTTTATAATATTTTTGAAATTATAAATACAGCCAATAAAACAGCTATTTCAATTATATAAATCTTTTTTGCATAAGCATAGAACTCTTCTTGTGCTTCTAAATTATCACTTTTAATAACCCTTTGCTTTTTATATCTTTTTATCTCAATAACAAGAAGAAAAATAGATGCTGGAATCATTAATGCAATTTTAAAACTAAACATATGTGCATAAAAAGCAACTATTGTTCCTGTATAAATCACAACTGCATTTGATAAGTGATAAACAGGAGTCATAAATTTTAATCTTTTTGCTAAACTTAGGAAATCTTTTTTCGTAATAACTGAGTATAAATTAAACAGCATAATCCCTAAAAAAATATATATTGCATAAATATGTGCCCAAATTGCATCTTCCATAATTTCCATATAGTTTATCTCTCTTTTAAATTTTTTTGCTATTATATCTAAGTAATTATAAGTTTACATTTTTAATATTTTTTAACAATTCAAGGATTTTTTCGTATATGAATAATAGTTCAATAAAAAAAGCAGTTGTTATTTTAAGTGGTGGAATGGACTCAACTCTAAGTTCATACATTGCAAAAAATAGCGGATATGAGTTAATTGCTGTTCATTTTAACTATGGACAAAGAACACAAGATAGAGAGTTAAAAGCATTTAGAGATATTTGCAATGAGTTAAATGTTTTAGAAAAATATGAAATTGATATTCCATTTTTCAAACAACTTGGTGCAAATGCACTAACAGACTCATCAATCGAAGTTCCAACATCTGGTGTTGAAAAAGGTATTGTTCCTATTACTTATGTTCCATTTAGAAATGGGATTTTTTTAAGTATTGCTAGTGCAATTGCTGAAAAAGAAGGCGCAAGTGCCATGTATATTGGAGTTGTAGAAGAAGATAGTTCTGGTTATCCTGATTGTAGTGATTCTTTTATAGATAAAATGCAAAATGCAATAAATGAAGGTACAAAAGAAGAGACAAATATAAAAATAATTTCTCCTCTTGTACACTTAAGCAAAGCACAAATTGTGCAAGAATCTATAAAATTAAATGTAGCAATGCATCTTACTTGGTCTTGCTATAAAGAAGAAAACGAAGCTTGTGGAGTTTGTGACTCTTGTAGGCTTAGATTAAATGGATTTAAAATAGCAAATATTATAGATCCAATAAAATACAAAAAGGAAATTTAATGTGGGAAATATCAAAAGAGTTTGATTTTTGTTATGGTCATAGGGTTTGGACTCAGGCTTTAAACTCTGAGTTCTCTTTGGATGCTTGTTTAGTTTGCAGACATCTTCATGGACATCAAGGAAAGGTTTTAGTATATTTAAAATCAAGTGAACTAAAAAATGCAATGGTTACAGATTTTAAACACTTAAATTGGTTTAAAAAGTTTTTAGATGATATACTTGATCATAAATTTATTATTGATATTAATGACCCACTTTTTAGCACTTTAGTTCCAAATATAGATAAAAAAGATTTAATTGAGTTTAAAGAGGGCTACAAAATTGTAAATTGTTCAGCTTTTAAAGATAAATTTTTAGAACTATATGAGAGCTTTATTATTGTAGATTTTGTTCCAACAAGTGAAAATTTATCTGCTTGGCTTCATAGAATCGTACAAGAAAAAATGAACAAACTAAATGTAAAGGTATCAAAAATAGAGTTTTTAGAGACTCCAAAAAGTAAAAGCACTTTTCATGCTGGAAGTTAATGAGATTTTTGGTCCAACTATTCAAGGTGAAGGAAAATTAGTTGGAACACCATCAATTTTTATTAGATTTGGAAAATGCAATTTTAAATGTGCAGGATTTAATGTAGAATATGAAACTCCAAGTGGTAAAAAAAAATTTGCTTGTGACTCATACTATGCAGTTGATACTGAGTTTAGAGATTCTTGGAATTCATATAACTCATATTTAGATATAGTTTCAAAAATTAATAATTTACTAATCTCTTATGATTATCAATTCAAAATAGATATTGTAATAACAGGTGGTGAACCACTTTTATATTGGAATAATATTGAGTTTCAAAGACTTTTAAAACACTATATAGAAAATGGTCATAAAGTTACAATAGAGACAAATGCTTCATTAAATATTGAATTAAGTGAAGATTATCAAAAGCAAATTCTTTTTTCAATGAGTGTAAAATTAAGTAATTCACTTGAAAAACTAAAAAAAAGAGTAAATAAAACAACTTTAAATAATATTCTTTCAAATTCAAAAGAGTCTTATTTAAAATTTGTAATTGGAGATGATTTTTTAGATAGTGCAATTCTTGAAATTCAAGATATTTTAAAAGATATTCCAAAATGTGAAGTTTTTTTAATGCCACTTGGTGATAGTGCCAAAAAAATTGATGAAAACTCTCTTGAAGTTATTAATTTAGCTATAAAATATGGTTTTAAATACTCCGATAGATTACATATTAGAGTATGGAATAATAAAAGAGGCGTTTAATCTAATAAAAATATTGCTACAATAAAATAAAAATTTAAAGGATAAAAATGAAATTTTCTGGAAAAAATGTTTTAATAACGGGTGCTAGTAAAGGAATTGGGGCCCAAATTGCTAAAACATTAGCAAGTTATGGTCTTAAAGTTTGGATAAACTATAGAAGTAAAATTGAAGAAGCAGAAGAAGTAAAAGCACAAATTGAAACAAATGGCGGAACAGCTGCAATAATTAAAGCAGATGTAAGCATTGAAGAAGAGTTTGTAAATGCAATTAAGACTATTATTGATAGTGATGGAGAGTTATCATATTTAGTAAATAATGCAGGAATAACAAAAGATAAACTAGCACTTAGAATGAGTGTTGAAGATTTTACATCTGTTATTGATGCAAACTTAACATCTGCATTTATTGGATGCAAAGAAGCTATTAAGGTTATGGGTAAAAAGAAATTTGGTTCTGTTGTAAATATCTCTTCTATTGTTGGTGAGATGGGAAATCCTGGACAAGTAAACTACTCTGCTTCAAAAGGTGGATTAAATGCTATGACAAAATCATTTGCAAAAGAAGCTGCTAGCAGGAATATTAGATATAACGCTGTAACTCCTGGATTTATTCAAACAGATATGACAAATTTACTAAAAGATGAAATAAAAGCTGAATATGAAAGAAATATTCCTCTTTCAAGATTTGGAAATCCAAGTGAAATAGCTGATGCTGTGGCATTTTTACTAAGTGACCATTCAAGCTATATTACAGGTGAAATTTTAAAGGTAAATGGTGGATTATACGTTTAATCTTAAACAATAAATTATATAAAATAAGAAATTAAAACTATTTTTAAAAAGTTTTCTGATATAATTTGGTGTTAATTTTATAAAAGGACAAAATATGGCATTATTAGATGATGTAAAAGCAGTTGTTGTAGAGCAATTAGATTGTGATCCAGCTGAAGTAAAAGAAGAGTCAAAATTCATTGAAGATTTAGGTGCAGACTCACTAGATGTTGTTGAGCTTGTAATGGCTTTAGAAGAGAAATTTGATATCGAAATTCCAGATGAAGAAGCTGAAAAAATCTTAACTGTTGCAGACGCTATCAGATACATCGAAAATAACGCGTAATTTCACGCTTTTTAAATAGAAGATTTTTTCTTCTATTTATGATATTTTAATTATTGAGTTTTTTGAGAAAAATTGAATAATTTATAAATAATTTTAATAATATTGGAGCATTTTTAATGAAAAGAGTTGTTGTTACTGGATTAGGAACTATAAATTCTACTGGACACAATGTAAATGAATCTTTTGAAGCTGTTGTGAATGGTGTTTGTGGGATAGATAAAATTACACTTTTTGATGTAAGCGATTTTCCTGTGCAAATTGCTGGTGAAGTTAAAAACTTTGATCCTGAAACTGTAATGGATAAAAAAGAGGTTAAAAAAGCTGATAGATTTATTCAATTAGGAATTAAAGCTGCTTTAGAAGCTATGGTTGATAGTGGATTTGTATCTCTTGAAGATAAAAAAGTTGATTCTAATATTGCAAATAGATTTGGAATAATTTCAGGTTCAGGAATTGGTGGACTTACAACAATTCAAAAAAATTCAACAATTTGTGATACAAAAGGACCAAGAAGAATATCTCCATTTTTTATTCCTTCATCTTTAGCAAATATGCTAAGTGGATTTATTTCAATTGAGCATAATTTAAGAGGTCCATCTTTAGGACATGTTACTGCTTGTGCTGCTTCAACTCACGCACTAAATGATGCATTTAAAACAATTGCACTTGGTGGTGCTGATCAAATTTTAGTTGTTGGTGCTGAAAGTGCTGTTTGTGGTGCTGGCGTTGGTGGATTTGCTGCCATGAAAGCACTATCAACAAGAAATGATGACCCTAAAAAATCTTCAAGACCATTTGATATGGATAGAGATGGATTTGTAATGGGAGAAGGCGCTGGTGCTTTAGTTGTAGAAACTTTAGAAAGTGCAATAGCTAGAAATGCAAAAATATATTGTGAAATTATTGGTTTTGGAGAGAGTGGTGATGCAAATCATATCACTTCGCCTGTTATGGATGGACCTTTAAGAGCAATGCAAGCTGCATTTGAAATGGTAAAAGGTCAAACTGGAGAGTATCCAAAAATTGATTATATAAATACTCATGGAACTTCAACTCCTGTTGGAGATAAAAATGAAACAGCAGCAATAAAAGAACTATTTGGTGGAAAAGAGAACTGTCCTCCAGTTTCTAGTACAAAAGGACAAATTGGTCACTGCTTAGGAGCTGCTGGTGCTATTGAAGCTATTATGACAATTAAAGCACTAAATGAAGGGATTATTCCTCCAACAATAAATGTAGAAAATCAAGATCCTGAATGTGATTTAGATGTTGTTCCAAATATTGCGAGAAAAGTTGAATTAACAACTGTTATGAGCAATAACTTTGGATTTGGTGGAACAAACGGTTCTGTAATTTTTAAAAAATTTACAAAATAAATCTAAATCTTAAAGAGTTTCATAACTCTTTAAATTAAGGAAAAATATTGGCAACTTACTTAGAATTTGAATATAAAATTAAAAAAATTGAAGATGATATTATAACTGCAAAAACAAAAGATGATTTTCATGCAGTTGATATACTAGAAAAAAAACTAGAAAAAGAAGTTGAAAAAACTTTTAAAAATTTAAATGATTATCAAAAACTTCAACTTGCACGACATCCAGATCGTCCTTATGCACTTGATTATATTTCTTCAATACTTACGAATGCTTACGAAATTCATGGTGATAGACACTTTGTTGATGATGGAGCTATTGTTTGTTTTTTAGGTTTTATTGAAAATCAAAGAGTTTTAGTAATTGGAGAGCAAAAAGGAAGAGGAACTAAAGAGAAGTTAAAAAGAAACTTTGGTATGCCAAATCCTGAAGGATATAGAAAAGCTTTAAGAGCTGCACAAATGGCTGAAAAGTTCCAAATACCAATTTTAATGCTAGTTGATACTCCAGGTGCATATCCAGGACTTGGAGCTGAAGAGAGAAATCAAAGTGAAGCAATTGCAAGAAATCTTTTTGAATTTGCAAATCTTACAACTCCAACAATTTCAGTTGTAATAGGTGAAGGTGGAAGTGGTGGAGCTTTAGCTATTTCAATTGCTGATAAACTTGCTATGATGAGATACTCTGTTTATGCAGTTATTTCACCTGAAGGATGTAGTGCAATTTTATGGAATGACCCATCAAAAGTTGAAACTGCTGCAAATGCACTAAAAATTACAGCTGAAAACCTAAAACAATTAAATTTAATTGATGATGTAATAAATGAGCCTTTAATTGGGGCACATAGAAGAAAAGAAGAAGCTGCGAATGCACTAAAAGAGTATTTTTTAACTTCTTTAGATGAGTTAAAAGCTTTAAGTAAAGAAGAGAGAGTTCAAAAGAAATATCAAAAAATAATGAATCTTGGTTCATACTCTGAATAATTTCAAATTATAAAACAAAAGAAAGAGAGTGCTTACGCATCCTCTTTATCTCTTACAAGTCTTCCAACCTTTTCACCACCAATAATATGAAAATGTAAATGAGGAACTTCTTGTCCACCATCATTTCCAATATTAGTAATCATTCTATAACCTGTTTTATCTACATTTAACTCTTTAGTAACTTTTTTTATAAACTCCGTCATAGAACTCATAATTTCACTTGGAGTATCTTCAAAAGAGCTATAATGTGCTTTTGGAATAACTAATGCATGAACTTTTCTTGTTGGATTAATATCATGAAAAGCTAAAAAATTTTCATCTTCTAAAATAGCCTTATTTGGTATCTCTTTTGCTACAATTTTACAAAATATACACACTTTTTATCCTTTATTTTATAATTTTTTATTGTAACCAAACTCTAATAAAATTTTGGATAAAATCACTGCCTTAAGAAGATATAAAATTTAATAATTTTTAATAAATAAACCATTAGGAGATAAAGTGACTGCTTGGATTGAAAAAATCGAAAATGCCAAATCACTTGAAGAGCTTGAAAGTTATAGAGTAGAAACTTTAGGCAAAAAAGGTGTTTTAACTTTGGAATTTGCAAAAATGAAAACAATTCCAAATGAAGAGAAAAAAGCTTTTGCTGAAAATTTAAATAATCAAAAAGAACTTATTACAAAAGCTTTAGATGAAAAAAAAGCAATTCTTGAAAAAGAGGCTTTGGAAAAAAAACTAGAATTAGAAAAAATTGATGTTACAAAGTTTAATAATGAGTTATCAAGTGGTGCACTTCATCCAGTTACACAAACTATGGATAAAATTATAAACTATTTTCAAAACCTAAACTTTGCAGTTGAAGAAGGACCACTTGTTGAAGATGATTTCCATAACTTCCAAGCTTTAAACCTTCCACAATACCATCCAGCAAGAGATATGGCTGATACTTTTTATAATAAAGACTACACACTTTTAAGAACTCACACTTCTCCTGTGCAAATTAGAACAATGCTTAGTCAAAAAGCACCTATTAGAATGATTGCACCTGGAACTGTTTTTAGAAGAGATTTTGATATTACACACACTCCAATGTTTCACCAAATAGAAGCACTTGTAGTTGATGAAGCAGATAAAATCTCATTTGCAAACCTAAAACACACTTTGGTTGAGTTTTTACAACATATGTTTGGAGAAGTAGAGGTACGATTTAGACCATCATATTTCCCATTCACTGAGCCATCAGCTGAAGTTGATATTTCATGTGTATTTTGCAAAGGAAGTGGATGTAGAGTTTGTTCACAAACAGGATGGCTTGAAGTTCTTGGTTGTGGAGTTGTAGATCAAAATGTTTTTGACGCCGTTGGATATAAAGATAAATCAGGTTATGCATTTGGTTTAGGAATAGAGAGATTTGCTATGTTAATTCATAATATTGGGGATTTAAGATCTCTATTTGAAAGTGATACAAGATTATTAGGACAATTTAAATGATAGTTACAAGAAATTGGTTAGAAGAGTTTATAAATATTTCAAATATTTCTACTAATGAAATTTGTAAAACATTAAACTCAATTGGTTTAGAAGTTGATAGTTTAGAAGAGCAAAAAATTGCTAGTAAAGTAGTAGTTGGAAAAGTTTTAAGCAAAGAGAAACATCCTGATGCTGATAAACTATCTGTTTGTCAAGTTGATTTAGGAAACGAAATTACTCAAATTGTTTGTGGCGCACCAAATGTTGATGCTGGTCAAATTGTTGCAGTTGCAACTGTTGGCTGTGATTTAGGAAATAATTTTAAAATCAAAGCTGCAAAACTAAGAGGTGTTGAATCAAACGGAATGATTTGTTCATCAACAGAACTTGGACTTGCACCATTAATTGATGGAATTATGGTTTTAGATGATTCTATTGGTGAACTTATTTTAGGAAAAGAGTTAAGTGAATATAAGCTTTTAAATGATGATATTATTGAAATAGGTTTAACTCCAAATAGAGGTGATTGTCTTAGTATTCATGGAGTTGCAAGAGAGTTAAGTGCATTTTATGAGATTCCACTAAAAGAGCTTGGAAAAAATATAAATGAAAATGACAAAAGCATTGGTCAAAGTTTTAAAATAGATTGTGATAGCCAAGTAAATACTTCTTTACTATATAAAGCTACTGATTTTACAAACTTTGACTTAAAACTAATTCATAATTTAAGACTTGCTAATTTAAAAAAATTCAATGCAAAAAATAGTTTACAAAATCTATTAAACTACTCAATGCACTCTTGTGGAGTTGTATTTAATCTATACCCAAAATCAAAAGCACAAAATATAACTATAAAACAAGATGAAAATGGTTTTGATACAGTTTATTCAAATGAAATTTTAAGCAAACCATCTGTTAATCACCTTGATGTTGAACTAATAGAAAATGAGTACTTATTAGAAGCATCTTATGTAAATCCTGAAGAGATTTCGAAAAAAGTTTTCGATAAAAAAGAGAAAACAAGTGAAGTTTACTATAGAGTTACAAGAGGAAGTGAACCTGATATTGAGTTTGGAATTTCATATATTTCAAATTTTGCTTCAAGCTTAAATGCAAATTTCTATAAAGGTTCAATAGAGTTTATAGATGATAGTGAAAAACTTTTTTTAGATATTAGTGTAAAAAAAGTAAATGCAATTATTGGTCAAGATATAGAAAAAGCTGAAATTGAAAAAATCTTAATATCTTTAGGATTTGAAGTAAAAGAGTCAGCTGAAGAGAATCTTTTAATAAAAGTTCCACACTTTAGACACGATATTAAAAATATTGCAGATATTACTGAAGAGGTAATTAGAATTATTGGTATTGATAATATCAAAGCAAAACCACTTGCAATTGATGAAGTAAAAAGAGTAAACCAAACTTCATTTGATATTTTAAAAAGAAATAAATTAAGATTTAAAGCAATTGAACAAGGATTCTTTGAAACATTAACTTATGTTTTTGCTTCAAAAGAGAGCTTAGAAAAGTATGGTTTTAAAACTGTTAAAAATGAGCTTGATTTGATAAACCCTATCGTAAAAGAGCTAAACACATATAGAACAACTTTGGCTTTAAACTTGGTTGAAGCATGTGCAAACAACCATAAATATGGAAATAGATCAACAGCATTTTTTGAAATCGGAACAATTTTTGATGAAAATAGAGTTGAGAGCAAAAAAATCGGATTTGTACAAACAGGTTCTATTGAACAAGAAGATATTAAAAATGCTGGAAAACCTGCAAATATTGACTTCTTCTCATTTGCTAAAAAAGTATTAAACTGTGTTGGAAAATTTGAACTAATTGCTATGGAAAATATAGGAAATAGCTTCATTCACCCATATCAAAATGCAAATGTTATTATAGATGGGAAGAATGTGGGATATATCTCTAAACTTCATCCTAGCGTTTGTGAAGATTATGATTTAAGTGATACTTTTATTGCCCAGATTGATTTTGATGCAATTAAAGATGAAACTTTAAAAGCATCTTCATATTCAAAATATCAATCTTCAATCAAAGATTTAAGTATTATTGCAGATAAAAATCTTGAATACAGCAAAATCAAACAAGCTATAAACTCTATAAATAATAGTTTAATAAAACAGTACAATTTAATAGATAGATATAGTGATGAAAAACTTGGAAATTCTGAGAGTTTAACAATTAGATTTACACTTCAAAGTGATGAAAAAACTCTTGAAGATGAAGATATTAATCAAGTAATAAACTCAATTTTAGATGTTTTAAAAGAGAAATTAAATATTACATTAAGATAAGGAAAAGAAGTGTCAAATTTCAGCATAAAAAAACTTAACAAGCCTTTTGATATAACTATTGACAACATTGCAAGTGATAAATCAATTTCACATAGATGTGCTATGTTTTCACTATTTTCAAATAAAACTTCATATATAGAAAACTATCTTTTAGCTGAAGACACTTTAAATAGTCTAAATATTGTAAGACTTCTTGGAGCACAGATTAAACAAAATGGAAGTAGTATTGAAATAACTCCTCCAAAAGAATTAAAAGAACCAGCACAAATTCTTGATTGTGGAAATGCTGGAACTGCGATGAGACTTTTTTGTGGGCTTTTATCAACGCTTGATGGAAGCTTTGTTTTAAGTGGAGATAAATACCTAAATAATAGAACAATGAATAGAGTTGTAGTTCCTTTAAGAGATATTGGAGCAAAAATAGATGGTAGAGAGAATGGAAATAAAGCACCACTTTTTATTAGAGGTGAAAAAAATCTAAAACCTTTTACATATATATCTCCTATAGATTCAGCACAAGTAAAATCAGCACTTATTCTAGCAGCTCTTAGAGCTAGTGAAGTTTGCAAATATAAAGAGAGTGAACTAACAAGAGATCACACTGAAAGAATGCTAAAAGGAATGGGGGCAGAAATTTTTACCGATAGTGAAGGATTTATAAACATAAACCCTCTAAAAGGATATTTAGAACCACTAAACTTAAGAGTTCCAACAGATCCATCTAGTGGATTTTTCTTTGCAGTTGCAGCTGCTATTTCAAAAAATTCAAGAGTTGTAATAAAAAATGTATCTTTAAATCCTACAAGAGTTGAAGCATATAACATTTTAAAGAAAATGGGTGCAGTTGTAAACTTTATTGAAAAAGAGAATATCTATGAACCAATTGGAGACATTGAAGTAATTGGAGATGAATTAAATGCCATTACGGTTGAAAATCATATCTCTTGGTTAATAGATGAGCTTCCAGCCTTAGCAATTGCTATGAGTTTAGCAAAAGGTAAATCTAAAGTTAAAAATGCAAAAGAGCTAAGAGTAAAAGAGAGCGATAGAATAAAAGCTGTTGTAGATAATTTAAAACTTTGTGGGATCTCTTATACAGAGTTTGAAGATGGATATGAGATTATTGGTGGAAACTTCAAAAGTGCTAAAATAGACTCTTTTGGAGACCATAGAATCGCTATGAGTTTTGCAATTGCAGGACTTGTTTGTGATATGGAAATTGAAGATGTAGAGTGTATTAATGCATCATTTCCAAATTTTAAAGAGATTTTAGACTCTTTATATATTTAAGGATTTAAATGAAAATTGAACTAGCTAGTAGCTATGGATTCTGTTTTGGTGTAAAAAGAGCAATAAAAATTGCAGAAAAGCATACAAGTTCTGCAACAATGGGACCATTAATTCACAATGAAGATGAAATAAATAGGTTAAAAAAAGATTTTAATGTTAGTTTATACTCAAAATTAAGTGATGTAAAACCAAATGATACAGTAATTATTAGAACTCATGGTATTCCAAAAAATGATTTAAAAGCATTAAGATCACAAAATACAAAAGTAATAAACGCAACTTGTCCTTTTGTTACAACTCCTCAGCAAATCGTAAAAAATATGTCAAAAGAAGGCTACTCAATAATTATTTTTGGAGATGAAGATCATCCTGAAGTAAAAGGTGTAAAATCTTATGCTGTTGATCAAGATGACGTTTTTACAGTCCTAGAAGTTTCAGATTTAGAAAAAATAACTTTCAAAAATAAAAAAATTGCAACTATTGCACAAACAACTAAAAAGAAAGAAAAATACCTAGAATTAGTAAACTACTTAATTCTAAAACATAAAGAGGTAAGAGTTTTTAACACAATTTGTGATGCTACTTTTGAAAATCAAGATGCAGCAAGAGATATATCAAAAAAAGCTGATGTAATGATTGTAATTGGTGGAAAAAGTTCATCAAACACAAAACAACTTCACTCAATTTGCCTTGAAAATTGCCATGATTCATACTTAATAGAAAATGAACAAGAATTACAAGAGTCTTGGTTTAATAACAAAGAATTTTGTGGGATTACGGCTGGTGCAAGTACGCCTGATTGGGTAATTCAAAAAGTTATAGACAAAATAAAAAGCTACAAATAAAAAATTAAGAAACTTTTCTGTATAATCGTCCTATTTTAAATAAAACTGCTAAACAAGAAGGAATAAAATGGGTATCGATGATATAGATTTAGGTGAAGACTTTGATTTTGAGCAAATGCTTAACGAGTCTTTCGAACAAGCAGAGAATAACTCTGTAGTTGATGGTGTTATAGTTGAAATCTCTGCTGAGAGAGTTTTAGTTGATGTTGGACAAAAAATTGAAGGTGTTCTAAATATTTCAGAAATCACAATAAATGGTGAAATCAAATATAAAGTTGGTGATACAATTTCTGTAATGCTAATGGGAAATAGAGGTGAAAGACCAAATATTTCACATAAAAAAGTTTTACAAAAAGCTAAATTTGATAACTTTGTAGCAAAACATGGTGAAAACATTGAAGATGTAACAATTGAAGCAAAAATTGTTGCAGTTAAACCAAGAGGTGGATTTACACTAGAAGATGAAGATGGTTGTGAATATTTCATGCCATTAGCACAATCTTTTATGAAAATTCAAGGAGCACTTGGAAAAACTGTAAAAGCTAAAGTTCTTAAAGTAAATCAAAACCAAAACTCAATTATAGTTTCAAGAAAAAAACTAATTGAAGAAAGCAAAGCTGTAAAAGATACTAAAGTTGCTGAAATTTTAGAGAACAAAGAACCAATTAATGGTGTAATTAAAAAAATTACATCTTACGGAATGTTTGTTGATTTAGGTGGAATTGATGGTTTAGTAAACTACAATGAAATCTCTTACAAAGGTCCAGTTAATCCTGCAAACTACTTCAATGAAGGTGATACAGTTTCAGTTGTAGTTCTATCTTATGATAAAGCAAAACAACACTTAAGCCTTTCTATTAAAGCAGCACTTTCAAATCCATGGGAAGATATAAAAGATCAATTAGAAGTTGGAGATACAATTACTGTAACTGTTTCTAACTTTGAATCTTATGGTGCATTCGTTGATTTAGGAAACGATATTGAAGGACTTTTACATATTTCAGAACTATCTTGGAATAAAAACCTTAAAAATCCAAAAGAACTTTTAAATATTGGTGATGAGATTAATGTTGAAGTAATTGAACTAAATGTTGATCAAAAAAGATTAAGAGTAAGTTTAAAAAATCTTCAAGAAAAACCATTTAATAAATTCTTAAATCAATACAAAGTTGGAGATACTGTAAAAGGTAAAGTTGCAACTTTAACTGATTTTGGTGCATTTATTAGCATTGGCGAAGTAGATGGTTTATTACATAATGAAGAAGCTTCTTGGGAAGCAAATGCAAAATGTAAAGCAATTTACAAAAAAGGTGATGAAGTAGAAGCAAAAATCATCAAAATTGATAGAGAAAAAGAAAATATTTCACTTTCTGTAAAAGAGATTAGTGAGTCTCCTGCAAAAAAATTCCAAGATGCATTTAAACTTGGTGATATTGTAAAAGGTGCAGTAAAAGATATTAAAGATTTTGGAATCTTTATAAAACTTGAAAATAATCTTGATGGTCTAATTAGAACAGAAGATTTTGGTCCATTAAAACTTGAAGATGTAAAATTAGGTGATGAACTAAAAGCTGTTGTAATTAATATTGATACAAAAAGAAATAGAGTTAGATTATCAATCAAAAGATTAGAGCAACAACAAGAAAGAGAGATTTTAAAATCTGTTAATGATGATTCATCAATGACTCTTGGTGATTTAATTAAAGATCAAATTAAATAATTTAGGAATAGAAGATATGAGTAAACATACTGTTGTAGTTTGTGACCATATACATGATGCTGGTTTAGAAATTCTTCAAAATACAGAAGATATAAACTATGTATATGCAGCAGATATAGATAAAACAAAATTATTAGATGTAATAAAAGATGCACATGTTGCAATTACAAGATCTTCAACTGATGTTGATGAGAAGTTTTTAAATGCAGCTACAAACTTAAAAGCTATTATTAGAGCTGGTGTTGGTTATGATAATGTTGATATAGATGGTTGTAGCAAAAAAGGTATTATTGCTATGAACGTACCAACAGCTAACACTATTGCAGCTGTTGAACTTACTATGGCACACATGCTTTCTTGTATGAGAAAGTTTCCATATGCACATAATCAATTAAAACTTGATAGAGTTTGGAGAAGAGAAGATTGGTATGGAAATGAGCTTTTTGGAAAAAAACTAGGTGTTATTGGATTTGGAAATATCGGACACAGAGTTGCACTTAGAGCAAAAGCGTTTGAAATGGATGTTGTAACTTATGACCCATATATTCCAAGCACAAAAGCTACTGATTTAGGAATTAGATACACAACAGATTTTAATGAGATTTTATCTTGTGATATTATTACAATTCACACTCCAAAAAACAAAGAAACTATTGATATGATTAGTTTTGATGAAATTAAAAAAATGAAAGATGGAGTTGTTTTAATCAATTGTGCTAGAGGTGGATTATATAATGAAGATGCACTTTTAGAGAACTTAAAATCAGGTAAGATTGCAATGGCTGGAATAGATGTATTTTCTAAAGAACCAGCAACCAACCACCCTCTTTTA